>JBPCQV010000192.1:0-10372 GCA_050997725.1 Acidimicrobiia bacterium | reverse complement strand
ACCCCGAGCGCAGCGAGGGGGGAGGGGCCGCGTCGTTCGCCTCTCCCCTGGCGGAAGCCGGGGGAGTACCCCGAGCGCAGCGAGGGGGGAGGGGGCGCTGTAAGTAGACGTTGCTACGAGGGTCCCCTCGTCCGCCTCCTTTCGTCGGCGGCCACTCCCCCGCCTACCGGCAGGGGAGAAGGGCAACCATCCTCTCGTCCGCCTGACCGGCTGGGGAGAGGAGCGACTACCTGGAGCGGGCCTTGGGATCGAGGGCGTCGCGGAGGCCGTCACCGATGAAGTTGACACTCATCACTGCCAGCATGATCAGCACACCGGGGGAAAGCACCCAGGCGGCGTTCAGCTGGAGGTAGTTGCGGCCGTCGTATACCAGCCGGCCCCAGGTCGGGAAGTCCGCTGGGAAGCCGAGGCCTAGAAACGACAATGCCGACTCGGTAATGATCGCCGAGGCCACTCCCAGCGCGGCCGAGACCATCACCGGGCTCAGGGTGTTGGGAAGGATGTGGCGGATGATGATGTTCCGCTGACGCGTGCCGATGCTGCGCGCCGCGAGAACAAACTCTTCCTCTTTAATCGACAGAACCTCACCACGCACCACCCGGGCAGTTTGCATCCAGCTGGTCGCGCCAATGATGAACACCACGAGGATGAAGATGCCGACGTTCTCACCAAAGGCATTCTTCAGGCTGTCGCGGAACAACACGATGACGACAAGCAACAAGGGCAGAATCGGGAGCGCCAGGAAGAGGTCGGTGAACCGCATGAGCGGTCCATCGAGCCTTTTGAAGAATCCAGCGATGATCCCGATCGCGGTGCCGATGAACAGTCCGAAGAGCATCGCTGCAAAGCCGACCGCCAGCGAGATCCGGCCTCCGACCAGCACCCGGGCGAGTACATCCCGGCCGAGGTTGTCAGTCCCAAGCAGATGCTCGGCAGACGGAGGTTGATTGGCGACGAGAGTGTCGATGTCATAGGGATCTTGCGACACGAAGGGACCGACGATGGTGGCAAGGACGATGATCGCAAGGAGGACCATGCCGACGATTGCTCCCTTGTGCCGTTTGAACTGACGCCAGACATCTTGTTTCAGCGATCGATGCTTCTCTCCGGGACGCGCCGGCTGCAGGTCAACCTGTTCCTCTACCCGCTCCTGTGTAGTGGCTATTTCAGGCTCCTATCTCAGTCGTATCGGATCCGGGGGTCGAGGATCCCATAGGTGACGTCGGCTATGAGGTTGAAGACAACTATCAGGACGGCGAAGATAAAGGTAAGCGTCTGCACCATCGGGACGTCCGACTGGCCGATGGCACTGATCAGCAAGGCCCCGATGCCGTTGATCCGGAAGATCTGCTCGGTGATGATCGCACCGCCAAAGATGCCTGGGACCGAGAGGGCGATCAAGGTGACCACCGGGATGAGGCTGTTGCGCATGACGTGGGTCATCAGGACGCCTGTCTCCTTAACCCCTTTGGAGCGAGCGGTGCGGACATAGTCCTCGTTGAGGTTGTCGAGCACCGAGGCGCGGGTGAACCGGCTCAGGGCGGCAGTATTGAAGAGCGTGAGAACTGCCACCGGCATCGCCATCTGTTTGACATGAGCCAAGAAGGTGTCCCAGCTGTTGACCACCAGCGTCGAGTCATAGAAAGACGGGAACCACCCCAACCAGACACTGAAGACGATGATCGCCAGAATGCCGGTGAAAAAGGTGGGGGCGGAGTAGCCGATCATCGTCACGAAGGTGCCGACGTTGTCGAAGGTCGAGTACTGCTTGTAGGCGGAGATGATTCCGATCGGGATGGCGATGATGGTACCGAGGACGAAGGCCAGCCCGAGGACCCAGAGCGTTTGTGGGAGCCGCTGGCCGATGATGTCGAGAGCCGGCGCTCTTGATGACCAGGAGATAACCCGCGCCCGATTCTCGCAATCGCCGATGCAGGTGTTGAAGACTGAATCGATGAGGTGGAGCGGCTCGTTGATGAACATGAGCCTCATCCACTTGAACCACTTGATGAGGAAGGGGTCGTTGAGTCCCAACGATTCTCGGATGTTGTCGCGGACTTCCTGCGGAAGGGTCAGCGGCAACTGGGAGGTGGGATCACCGGGTGCCAAATCGAGAATCGCGAAGATGATCAGACTGATAACGACCAAGGTCGGGATCGCAAAAAGCGTTCGGCGGATTATGTACTGGCCCACGGCTCAAACAGTTCCCATACCAAAGAAGCTAGGAACAGCAAGAGAGCCTCCCAGAGGATCCCGGAAGGCTCTCTTGTGTTTCATATCGAACAGGTCAGGCGGTGATTAACCGCGGGTCCACTCTTCGATATTCCAGTATTCGGAGTCCCAACCGTTGAGGTCACCGACTCCCTGGATGTCGTTGCCGAAGCCCGACACACTCCCACGGAAGATCAGCGGGATAACGGCTCCGCTCGATACGAGTAGGTCGTTCATCTGGATCACCAGGTCATTGCGAGCCGGATCGTCCAGCGAGCTGGCTTCGAGCTGGGCCAGCAAGGCGTCATACTCCTCGCTGGCGTAGCGAGGGACGTTGCCTCCACCGGCCCAGTTGTCGGCCGTGGGGATCTGGTCAATCGCGTACCCAGCCATGTAGGCCTGGGGGTCAGGGGCCGTGGAACCGTTGGTGAACATCTCGATATCCGTGAAGAACTTCCAGATGCAGGCGTCGCTGGCGCAGGTGCCGTCGAAGAAGAGGCCGGCGTCCTCGTTGCGCATATTCGCAACGACACCAATCTCTGCCCAGTAGCTCTCGATCAGCGCCTGGTTCGACTGACGTACCGCGTTGGTCGAGGTGACGTAGTCGAACTCGAGCGGAATGCCGTTGTACTCGCGCACGCCATCGCCATCAGAATCGACTGCGCCGATCTCGTCGAGCAGAGCGTTGGCTCCCTCAATGTCTTGAGTCAGGCATGAGTCCATGTTCGTGGAGGCGGCCGGCTCCACGGGCCAGATATTGCAGGTGGGGGTTCCCGCAGGGCCGTAACCAACGGCAACCAGCTCGTCACGGTTGATCGCCATCGACAGGGCCCTGATCAGGTCCGGATTCTCGAAGAAGACCGGGTGACCGTTGCTGCCGTCGGCTGCCCATACCGAGCGGTCGCCGTCGTCGGCGGGGTCGGTCTGGTTGAAATTGATGTGCTCAACGTTGGAACCGAACGCCGCTTTGACGACACCGTTCCCCGCTGCTTCCATCGGGGCGATGATCTCGGGCGCCACCTGGAGGTTCCAGGCATAATCGCCTTCACCGATTTCGAGGACCGAACGGGCAGTCGCCTCCGCATCGCCGCCACCTTCGATCGTGACTGTTCCAAAGAACGGCTTGCCCTCGGCGATGCCGCGATAGTTCGGGTTCATCTCATAGGACACCACGTCCTCGGGCACCAGGTTGGTCACCACGTAGGGACCGGTGCCGACCGGGGCAAAGTTTTGCTCGGTGCACGTGGTGGAGGCAGCGCCGACGCAGTCGGTGAATTGCGCTCGCTGGATCACCGGGTACGTGAAGCCGACGAAGTGGACGAACGGGAAGGGTGTGGGCGCGGTGAAGGTGATCGTGACAGTCAGGTCGTCGTCGGCCACCACGCTTTCCACCGTTGAGAAGTCGGCGGAGCAACCCGTCGCCGCGTCCGCGCAGTACTCCCAGCTGAAGACGACATCATCGGCCGTCAATGGGGTTCCGTCCGACCACAGCACACCTTCGTTCAGCGTCCAGGTGATCGAGCTGAAGTCCTCGGCGATGCCGCCGTTCTCCTGGGTGGGAATTTCGGCTGCCAACGCCGGAACTAGCTCGCCCGCAGGGCTCCACTCGGCCAGGGGCTCGAGAACGAGCGAACCTGCCAGCAGGTCCTTGGTGCCGGTCGAGAGGTAGCTGTTGATCTGTGAGGGTCCCTGCCACTGGAAGGCGATGAACTCGCCCCCCGAACCGGCTTCACCGGTGCCGGTGGGCTGGGTCGTCGAGGACCCATCGGCGGTGGTGCCGGTGGTCGCTTGGGTGGTGGCTCCGCCCGTTCCGGTGGTTGCACTCCCGTCAGCAGTGGTATCGACTGTGCCGGTACCACACGCCGCGACGAAAAGCGCAAGGGCCGCGAAAAGGCTAAGCCATTGCCATCGTTTCATTCAGTTGTCTCCTTCATAGAGAGGTATATCCAACATATGCCGGAAGCCGTGTCCGTATGCCGGTTAAGGCCCGACCGGAGAACGGTACCAGGCTATGGCGCCGACGGCAGTTGGGAAGGCGGGTTTTCCGCCCCTTCAACAGTCTCGACGGCAGCCACATCGGGCGTGTCCTCGGCGAAGTGACATGCCACCCAATGACCGGTACGGAGCTGGCGCCACTCGGGGACTTCCTCCACGCAGCGCGCTTGGGCCATCGGACAGCGGGTGTTGAACAGACACCCCGGCGGCGGGTTGGCCGGGCTGGGGATATCGCCCTCGAGGATGACCCGCTTACGCACCGCTTCGATCTTGGGATCGGGCACCGGCACCGCCGATAGCAACGCCTGGGTGTAGGGATGCTGGGGGTGGTTATACAGGCGATCGACGGTGGCGAGCTCCATGATCCGACCCAGATACATCACTGCCACCCGGTCGGCGATATGCCGAACCATCGACAGGTCGTGGGAGATGAAGAGATAGGTGAGATTGAGCACCGATTGGAGGTTCTCGAGCAGGTTGACGACCTGGGCCTGAATCGAGACATCGAGGGCGGCGATGGGCTCGTCGCAAACGATGAAATCGGGGTTGAGCGCAATTGCCCGGGCGATCCCAATCCGCTGTCGCTGCCCGCCCGAGAACTCATGGGGATAACGGTTGGCGTGCTTGGGGGCGAGCCCGACCAGGCTGAGCAGCTCGTCCACGCGCTGCTCGCGATCGTCGCCCTTTGCCTGGTTGTGCTCCCGCAAAGGCTCAGAGATGATTGATCCCACCGTCATCCGCGGATTGCGCGAGGCGTGGGGATCCTGGAAAACCATCTGCATCCGCGGGCGGAGCCGTCGAAGCTTCTCCTGGTCGATCGTGGTGAGCTCATTGCCCTCGAAGGTGACGCTGCCCTCGGTTGCCTTGAGCAGTTGCAGGATCACCCGACCGGTGGTCGATTTGCCCGAGCCGCTTTCGCCGACGAGCCCCAGGGTCTCACCGCGCCGGATTTCGAAGGTCACCCCGTCGACGGCCTTGACAGCTCCCGCCTGCCGCCGAAAAACACCCGACAGGATCGGAAAATGCTTTTTCATGTCCTTGACTGTGACCAGGACCTCGGCGTCGGGACCCGGGGCGGTCGGAGCCGTCTTAGCTGCCATAACGGGGCCTTTGGTTGTCTAGGTCCCACCAGCAGGCGGCGCGGTGGCCAGGCTTCACCTCTAGCAAAGGCGGGTTCTCCTCGCGGCAGCGGTCAAAGACGTAGGGGCAGCGGGGGGCGAAGGGACAGCTGTCGGGCTTCTGATAGAGGCTCGGCGGCTGGCCTTTGATATTGACGAGATCCAGACCCTTTTGATCGAGCCGAGGGATCGATCCCAAGAGCCCTTCGGTATAGGGATGCTGGGGGTTGGCGTACAACTCCCCCACCCGCGCTTCCTCGACGATGAGTCCGCCGTACATGACGAGCACCCGGTCGGCCAGCCCGGCGATCACCCCGAGGTCATGGGTGATCCAAATGACGGCGGTACCCAGCTTCTCGCGCAGATCGCGGATGATCTCAATGATCTGGGCCTGGATCGTCACGTCGAGGGCGGTGGTGGGCTCGTCGGCGATTATCACCCGCGGCGAGCAGGCGAGGGACATGGCGATCATGACCCTTTGGCGCATTCCGCCCGAGAGCTCATGGGGGTAGGACTCGAGCCGCTTCTTGGCGCCGGGGATGCCGACCAGCTGCAATAGCTCAATTGCCCTCTCCTCCCGCTTCGCGTCGGAAAGCTTGGTATGGATTTTCAGGGACTCCATGATCTGGAAGCCGATCGTGAGCACCGGGTTGAGCGAGGTCAGCGGGTCTTGGAAGATGAAACCGATCCGACCGCCCCGCACCTTGCGCAGATCATCGAGCTCCAAGGAGAGGAGGTCCTGCCCGTCGAACATCGCTTGTCCGGCGACGATCTCCCCCGGCGGCATCGGGATGAGCCTGAGCAGTGACATCATCGTCACGCTCTTTCCCGATCCGCTTTCTCCTACGACGCCCAAGAACTCGCCGCTGTTCAAAGCGAAGCTGACTCCGTTTACCGCGTGGACCGTCCCATCCTGGGTGTGAAACTGCGTCTCCAGGTCCTTGACTTCAAGAATCGGGGATTGCGCGGTCACGGCGCCGTCAGGTTACGCATCAATTGCCGGCTTAGTCGTCAGCGAGTACGTCTTTGAGCGCCGGCTCCAGGTCGGGGAAGGCAAACTCGTAACCGCTCGCCTGAGTGGCGGCGGGAATCACATGGCGCGACGAGGTCAGCTCGCCTGCAAACCCGCTTAGCACCGCGTTGACCGCGAAGGCCGGCGCCGGAAGAAAGCCGGGACGGTGCAGGACCTGGGCGGCGGTGGCGACCCAGTCGCGTTGGCGGCGCCCGTCGGGGGCAACCAGATTGAAGGGACCGCTGAGCCGGTTTTCCAGGGCGTGGATCATGAACCCGACCACATCGGCGATGTGGATCCACGACCACCATTGCTTGCCTCCGCCGATCGGACCGAGAAGGCCCAGCTTTCCGAGACGGTTGAGCGGGCCCAGCGCGCCGCCGTCCCTGCCGAGGACGATGCCGAACCGCGTACGCGCCACTGTTACTCCCAGGGGCTCGGCGACCAACGCCGCGGCTTCCCATTCACGACAGACTGCGGCGAGAAAATCGTGGCCAGCGGTGGCGTCTTCAGTAAGGGTCTCGTCGCCCCGGTCGCCGTAGTAGCCGATTGCGCTGACTGAGATCAGTTGGGACGGCTTTCGATCCAGTGCCGCCATGCCTGCCACCAGTTGGCTGGTCGTGCCCACACGGCTTTGCTTGATTCGGTCTTTCTTGGCGGCGGTCCAACGCCCTTGCAGAGGCTCGCCGGCGAGGTTGAACACGGCGTCGGTCCCCTCCCACGCGGCGGCGGGTGGCGGACCAGCTTCGACGTCCCAGGGAATACTGGCGGCGTTAGTCGGAGGTTTGCTTTTGGGCCGGGTAAGAAGAGTCGGAGTGTGTCCATGTTCCCTCAGGGCCTCGACCAGGGCCTGGCCGACAAATCCGGTCCCCCCGGTAAGCAGAACCTTCATCGCAAACGTTCTCTCATTGCCTCGACAACCTTGTCGATGCGGCGCTGGCGCGTGGCGTCGGTCTTGGCATCGTCGACCGACTCGGCATGTTGTCGCTGATGGCTGTAGGACATGGCCCGGAATGCAGCTAGCAGTCTCGGGTCCGTGGACAGCGCTTGTAAGAGGTCGTCAGCCAAGTCGACCACGCGCGGAGCGGTGTCCAGCTCGAGTCCGACTTCGAATTCATCGCCTGCCGCGAGACCGACCTGGTCGCGATGCACTCCTGCCAACGGTAAGAAGTATTCGCCGGTGTAGGCCGCGACCGTACTCCGATACGAATAGTCGCCGATCGTCACCACCACTGGCGGACGCTCGCCCTTGCCGAGCTCCTTCACCACCGTCGGCGGCACCTGAAACCCGGTCGCCGTCTTCCCGCCTAGTACGAGGACCGTTTTGAACTTGATCACATCACTCCTATTGCAAAGCCTTGCGTATCAAAGGCGCTACTTCGGTGCCAAACAATTCGATCGAGCGAAGGACCTGATCGTGGGGCAGTGTGCCCACGCTGGTATGAAGCATGAAGCGTTTGATACCCAACGCTTCGCGCCAGCGCAGGATCTTCTCCGCCACCATCTTGGGGTCGCCCAGGACCAATGATCCGCCGGGAGCTCGCATCCCGTCGAACTGGAGCCGGGTCATCGGCGGCCAGCCGCGTTCCTGTCCGATACGCGTCATCGCGATTTCGTAAGGCGGATAGAACTCGGCGGCTGCCCGTTCGCCATCCTTGCCCACGTAGCCGTGAGCGTGAACTGCCAGCGGCACTTTCTCCGGATCGAACCCGGCTGAGCGCAGTGATCGGCGAAAGAGCTCCGCCAGCACTGCGAACCGATCGGGGACTCCGCCGATGATGGCGAGCGCCACCGGGAGGCCCCGCAACCCTGCCCGCACCATCGATTCGGGGTTGCCGCCTACGCCGATCCAGATCGGCAAGGGGTCTTGGTAGGGACGGGGGTAGATTCCTTGGCCTTCGAGGGGCGACCTGAACCTGCCCGACCAAGTGACCCGCTCGTTGTCGCGGATCGCCAGCAGGAGATCAAGCTTTTCGACGAACAGTTCCTCGTAGTCGGCCAGGTCGTAACCAAACAACGGAAACGACTCGATGAAGGACCCCCGCCCGACCAAAAGCTCCGCTCTACCTGACGAGAGCTGGTCAAGGGTGGCGAACTGTTGAAAGACCCGGACCGGATCGTCGGAGGAGAGGATCGACACCGCCGGCGTCAGCCGAATCCGCTCGGTCTTGCCGGCAATGGCCGCGAGCACGGTTGCTGGCGACGAGGATGCGAAATCCGGACGATGGTGTTCGCCGACGCCGTAGACATCAAGCCCCACCTGTTCGCTCAGCACCGCCTCCGCCAGCACCTGTCGGAGGCGCTCGCCGTGGTCGAGTAGTCCGCCCGAGTTCGGATCGGGGGTCGTCTCGGCGAAGGTGGTGATCCCAAGGTCCAAGGAGGTGGCAGCCATTCTTAAGGCGATTTTGGTGGCTAGGCCATCACGCAAACCTTAGGTTTGCGCGTGGCGGACCGGGCGGGCCTTCACGGTCAGCACGGTGAAGAAGGAGAAGATTGGGATGAGGGCCACCGTCGCGGAGGCGTCAGTCTCGGCGTGGTGTGAGATAACCAGTCCCAGCACGACGGCCGCCATCCCGATGGCCACCGCCACAATCATCATTGCCGGCACCTTGCGCACCAAGAGCGCCGCCGTTGCAGCCGGGCCCACCAGCAGGCCAAACACCAGGAGGGTGCCGATGGTGGGAAACGATGCCACCACAGCCGCCGTGATCATCGTCAGCAGCAAAGGGTGTGCCAGCCGGGGACGAAGTCTCAGGGTCTGCGCTTTGCGTTCGTTGAAAGCCAGCCCGAGGAGCGGCCGGTAGAGAAAAGCCGATACCGAAACAACTAAGACGGCGACGACCGCGAGGATCCCGAAATTGCTCCGTTCGCTTCCGAGCAAGTCGCCAAACAGCACCTCCGTCAACGCTTCGGCGTCGCCTCCACTGCGCGAGGCAATGAGCACTCCTGCGGCCAGCATGCCCACGAAGAGCAAACCAATGCCGGTGTCTTCGCTAAAGGTTCCCTGACGGTGGACAAAGTTGACTCCGGCGATCATCACCAGCGCGGCAATCCCCGCTCCGAGGAATGGATCGAAGCCGAAAAGGATGGCCAGGGCGATGCCTGGTATCACCCCGTGCGCCAAAGCGTCGCCGAAAAAGCTCATTCCTCTGATCACGACCCAGGTGCCGACCACGGCGAGAGATAGCGCGGCAATCGCGCCAGCGCCGAGTGCTCGGAGCGACTCCGGAGCCGTGAAAGCCGAAGTCAACCAATCCATCACTTGTGTCAGCTTAACGTATAATGAGAATCGATCTCAATATGACCAGCACTTTGAACATGGCTCAGATCGAACGTCGTCTCGCCGAGCGCCGGGTGCGCCTGACCGGCGGGAGACGATCCGTGCTCGATGGGTTGGCCAGTAGCGAGGGGCCTAAATCCGCGGCAGAACTGCACCTAGCCATTGGAGGCGCTCTCTCCTCCCTCTATCGCTCATTGGCGGTGCTGGAGAGCGCCGGCGTCATCGCCCTCCATCATTCCTCGAAAGGCTTCGTCCGCTACGAGCTTGCTCCCTGGATCAAAGGACATCACCACCATTTGCTTTGCAGCAACTGCGGCGCCGTCGATGACACCGAGATGCCAGCCGCGCTTGAGAAGGAGCTGCGCGGGATCGTCAAGAGAATCGGATCTCGTGCCGGCTTCAAGCCCACCGACCACGCCCTGGAAATCGAGGGGCAGTGCACGCGATGTCGGTGAAAGCAACCAACTTGGTGATCGCCCATGGCGGCGTGGAAGTCATCTCCGAGTCATCGTTTGCGCTGCCTGCCGGCAAAGTGACTGCGGTGATCGGGCCCAATGGCTCGGGGAAGTCGACTTTGCTCGACTCCATCGCCGGCTTAGTTACACCCAGATCGGGAGCGCTCGAAGTTGTCGCGGCACCGGGCCGCATCGCGTATGTCCTCCAGAACCCTCGAGTCAACGAGTCGCTTCCCATCACTGTGAAAGAGGTGGTGGCAATGGGACGCTATTCGAGCACTGGTTGGTTGGGGCGTCTCGG
>JBPCQV010000074.1:0-9989 GCA_050997725.1 Acidimicrobiia bacterium | reverse complement strand
CAGGATGAAGCGGCGCTTGCTTCTGCTGCTGGTCGCGGCGGTGTTCCCGGCCGGCTTGCCACTCGCGGCGCAGGGGGCCGAGCTCAGCACCTACTTCGAACGGGCCGCCTCAGCCGAGTACGAAGGTGATCAGGTGCTCACCTGCAAGACGCCGGTTGGCATCCGTGACACCGCCGGCGTGGTGCAGCAAAAGGACGGGGTGATCTACGTTCGCGCCGGGGTAGAGGGAGCGCCGACGATCTCGGCGGGCGCCGGAACTCTCGCCGCCCAAGGTCCGGGCGCATCGGCTTCGTCGATCCAGTTCGCCGCCGCGACCAAGGCCCCTTCCGGTTACACCATGTCGGGCGAGGAGCAGGTCACCTATCTGGGCCGGCTCGCCGATCGGGTGTCGCTATCGATCGGCGGCAAAAGCCGCGTGCGGCTGACGTTCGATCGAGAGACCGGGGCCCTGCTGCGTTCGGAGACTCTCAACGTCGACGGCTCGGTCTATTGCACTTCGAAGCTGACCTCGTTCAACGCGGGGACGCCGGACGTGGCGAGTGGTGCGGCGGCGACCGGTCGCAAGGTCGTCAAAGACTTCGATTTCTCGGCCACGGTCTTCCCGGCCAAGTTGGGAGCCTTCCGTCGACTTGACGTCTATGGCTGGAACGACGTGGGCGAGATGGCCTACTACTCGGACGGGTTCTTCGCATTTGCGCTTTATCACGTTGAAGCACGTTTCTCGGTCGAGTCGATTTCCGATGCCCGCGAGTGGGAGGGCAAATCCGGAACCTATTGGCGCTGGTTCCTCCCCGGGACCACCACCCTGGTGTGGGACACGAGCGAGGGGGGGATGGCGCTCCACGGCGATCTCCCGGTCGACATGCAGAACGTGGTGCTGGCCGGCCTGCCCGCGCCGTCCAATACAAACCTCCTCAGTCGCATCCTCGAGCTCTTCGGCGGCTGAGATGGCGCTGGCGGCGGGGACGAAGGCGCCCGACTTTCGGCTGCGAGACCAAAACGGAGAATGGGTCGAGCTTTCCGACCTCGCCGGCAGCGAGGCGATGATCATCTTCATGCCCTATGCCTTCACCAAGACCTGCGAAGGCGAGATGTGCACCTTGCGTGACAACCTGAGCTTCCTCCAGTCGAAAGGGGCGAAGCTCGTGGTGATCACCTGCGACACCAAAAACTCCAACCGGGTCTGGTCCGAGCAACAGGGCTTCACCTTCCCGATCCTCTCCGACTTCTGGCCCCACGGCCAGACCGCCTCTGCCTACGGCTGCTTCAACGAGAAGTACGGGTTTGCCGAGCGCGCAACATTTGTCCTCGACGCCGCTGGGACCATCACGGACATCGTCAGTTCGGCCAACATCGGTATTCCCCGCGACTTCGACCAGTACGCCCCCGCTCTCGGCCTCCCCTAATTGCGAACCCTGGGTTCGCATACCGCAAAAGCGCGGATAACGGCCCAGAGAACGCAAGAAATCTAGAGATCGAGGCCGGAGTCGAGGAGGACGCGGGCGGCCCAGCCGACCGAATCGGTCAGCTCATCGCTTGTCGGCAAACGCTCGGGGCCGTCCCAGATCGAATCGATGGCCTCGCGACCAAATCGACGCTCGACTTCTTGACAAAACGCCAGCCCAGTCGGGATGAGCTCGGCGGCTGATGGCAGCGGCGAGGACCCTCCGATTTGTCGGCCGGGGTTGGGCTGAGTGGCATTGGTGAAGTCCTCGGTGAGCATCTCGTTCATCGCTCGTTCCACCACCAAGCGTCGATAACCACCAGAGATGGCCAAAAAGGATGCCAGCTCAGCCTCCTCGGGTGATTGCGGTCGATCGAAAAGCGCCGCCATTCGCTCCGGGTTGGCGAGGCTCGCGGGATCGTTGCCGAGCAGCTCGCCGAGCTTGTCGGGGCTCGGCATCATGCCGGTGAAGGCCGCGCCGAGCAGAGTGGCGAGATGCTCGGGCAACCATGGCAGCGCGAAGAGCGCTCGGTGCGCGACCTCGTGCGCGGCAACCCAGAGACGGGCCTGGTGCGCGTCGGCACCGGTTGCCAAGAGCCTCTCGACGGCGGGCCCAATCACCAACAACGCATCCGGCGGCACCAACGGGATCCCGGCTTCGAAGGAGGCAACGTTGGTGGCCGCGATCGCGCCGGCGATGCCTCCGATCTGCAGCCCGGCGATCGACCCGCCGATGCCGGTGCCGGCGGCGAAGGCTGCATAAGCCGCCACCACCGATTCGGTGATGGGCTCGGCCAGATACGCCAGGCGGCGCAGCGATTGTTGAACCCAAGTCCGGCCGTCGACGACCAGCACGTTCGGCGCCGGGGCAACGGCGAAGGGGATCGCCTGCTCGAGGCGGAACTCGGCCAGCCGCACGAGCTGTTCGATTTCCTCGGCCGACCAGGGATCGACAACATCGGCGCTACCGGCCAGGTGATTCGCCACCTCCTCCGCCAGCTTCCAGTTGACCGGCCCAGGTTGGTTGAACAGCTCGAACAATCGGGAAAAGATGTCGTCGGCCATAGACTCATAATGTTATGGAAGGGCCCGGTCCTATTTGGCGTGTCGGTATCAGTCAGCAGGCGCTGAACCCGGCGGAACTTCTGTCGGAGGTTGGCGACGCTTCGGCCGGCGCGGTGATCCTGTTTCTCGGCACCGCTCGCGATCATTCCCCAGGCAAGAGTGGGATTTCTCACCTTGAGTACGAGGCCTACCCCGAGCAGGTCGAACAGAAGCTGGCTGAGATAGCCGAAGAAGCTGTCGACAAATGGGCGGTCGTGCGTCTCGCCGTCGAACACCGCGTCGGGGATGTGGCAGTCGGCGAACCGTCGGTGGCAGTGGCAGTTTCCGCGGCCCATCGAGACGAGGCTTTTGAAGCCGGCCGTTTCGTGATCGACGAGCTCAAGAAGCGAGCACCGATCTGGAAGAAAGAGCATTGGGAAGGCGGAGGCGAGTGGGTAAAGGGCGCTTGATTTTCGCTCTCGACGACCTCATGACAGACAGAGTTGGGTCTATCGTCCGAACCTCGGCGAGTAGGGATCGCACATGACAGCTGTTGCAGAAAAGGCAGGCTCCGCGGCTCGGGAAACCGGAGCCCAAACCCTCCCGCAAAAGATTCGCGAATGGGCGACCAAATCACCCGACGCGGTAGCAATGCGAGAGAAGGACTTCGGGATTTGGCAGGAGATCACCTGGTCCGAGCTGTGGGAAAAGGTTGTCGCGGCTGCCCACGGTTTGCTCGCCCTCGGTGTCGAGCCAGGGGACCGAGTTTCGATTCACTCCGAAGACCGTCCCGAATGGGTGATCCTTGATGTCGCCACCGTCGCGGTGCGAGGGATCACAGTAGGGCTATACCCAACCAACCCGGCTTCCGAAGTGCGCTACCTCCTCGCGGACTCGGGCTCAAAGGTCCACCTGGCCGAGGACCAGGAGCAGGCCGACAAGGTGATGGAGGTCATTTCCGACCTTCCCAGCCTCGAGAAGATCATTCATGCCGAACCCCGCGGCTTCCGCGCCTGGCGTGACGACGATCGTTTCATCTTGTGGGACGACTTCTTGGCAATGGGCCGCCAGCATCGCGCCGAGAACCCCGAGGCGGTGGAAAAGATCATGGCCGAGGCTCAGGACGACGACGTCATGACCCTGGTTTACACATCGGGCACCACGGGCCCTCCGAAAGGAGCGATGCTCACCAATGCCAACTTCACGTTCTGTCTCGAAACGCTCGTTTCCGCGGTCGACCGGATGCCGGGCAACATCCTTCCCAACCCGTCCGATCAGATTCTCACCTATCTGCCGCTGTGCCATGTCGCCGAACGCATCTTCTCCACCTGGACGCTGGCAAGCAGCGGCACCGTTCTCAATTTCGCCGAATCGATCGAGACCGTCCAACAAAACCTGCGTGAGATCCAACCGACCCTGTTCTTTGCGGTGCCGCGGATCTGGGAGAAGCTCCACGCCGGAGTCTTGATCAAAGGCCGAGACGCGACTCCGTTCAAGCGACTTTGGTTTGGCACCGGACTCAAGATGGCGTCGGCGATTGGGCGGCGGAAGGTGGCCAACGGTGGCGAGCACACCCCTCTCACCCGTTTCTTGGCCATGGTTGGCTACCCGCTCATCTTCCGTCCACTGCTTGATCGGGTCGGGCTGCGCAGGGTGAGATGGTCGGCCTCAGGAGCAGCCCCAATCTCCCCCGAGGTGTTGGAGTTCTTTATCGGGATGGGAGTTCCACTTTTTGAGCTCTACGGAATGACCGAGAACTCCGCTGTTGCCACTTATAACCCGGTCGGCCGGATGAAGCTCGGAACGGTCGGTGTGGCTTATCCGGGGACCGGCGTCCGCCTCGATCCGGAAACGGGCGAGGTCCAAACCAAGCATGCCGGCAACTTCAAGGGCTATTGGCGCTTGCCCGAAAAGACCGCGGCCACTTTCACCGAGGATGGCTGGCTGAAGACTGGCGACGTCGGGGTGTGGGTTGACGAGACCCACCTAAAGATCGTCGACCGCATCAAAGACATCATCATCACCTCCGGCGGGAAGAACATCTCGCCCTCCGAGATCGAGAACAAGCTTAAGACTTCCCCCTACATCAAAGAGGCGATGGTGATCGGTGACCGCCGCAACTATCTCACGGCGCTCATCGGGATCGAGCTCGACACGGTTGGTGACTGGGCGACGAGACGCGGAATTCCCTACACGACCTATCGCGATCTCTCCGAAAAGCCCGAAGTCATGGAACTCGTTCAGAAGGCGATCGATGCCGCCAACGAGGAGTTCGCCCGAGTCGAGACGATTCGCAAGTTTCGGATGATTCCCAAGGAGCTCGACCATGAGGATGGCGAACTCACGGCCACCCAGAAGTTGAAGCGTTCCTCGATGGAGGACATGTTCGGCGATCTCATCTCCTCGATGTACGGGTCATGACCGCAGGGCCGTTGGTGGCCAAGTAGTGGTCGGCTTCGACAAGTTTCTCAACGCGATCTTCAACGGCATAGGCCTCGGCGCGGTCTACGCCCTTCTTGCCCTCGGTTTCGTCCTCATCTTCAAAGCCACGCAGGTGATCAACTTTGCCCACGGGGCACTGGCCGCGGTCGGTGCGTTCATGACCGCCTCGTTTGCCACCGTGCTCAATTTCCCGGGCCGGTTCTTTCCCGATCTGCCGCTCTGGGCCCGGTGGAGCCTTTCCGCGGTGTTCGCCGTGGCTGCGACAGCGGTGGTTGGTTTGATCGTCGAGCGCATCTTCATTCGGCCGATGATCGGCGAGCCCCTTTTCTCGGTGGCAATCATCACCATCGGGGTCGACATCGTTCTCCGCACGATCAACGATGACTTCGTCGGTCAGGGCGTACGCTCCCTGGCTGACCCTTGGGGCCTGCAGGTGGTTGAGGTCGGCAACCTGTTCGTCAATCAGACCCAGATCGTCACCGTCGGGGCAGCTCTTCTCTGTTTCGGATTGGTGGCCTGGTTCCTGAGGAGCCGGACGGGGGTGGCGATGCGGGCCACCGCCTTTGACCAGGAGGCTGCACAGGCGCAAGGGATCAACGTCGGTCGGGTGTTCTCGATCTCGTGGGCAATAGGGGCGGCTCTCGCCGCGGTGGCAGGTATCTTCGCCTCAGTAATACCCCGCGGAACCGGTGTCACCAGCGCAACCGCCTTCGTGGTCTTTCGGGCGTTTCCAGCACTGATTATCGGCGGTCTTGACTCAGTCGTCGGCGCCGTGATTGGCGGCTTCCTGGTCGGCGTGTCCGAGGTGGTCATCGGCACATACACCGCCGGCCTTTCTGACGTCGTCGGCGTCGGGTTTGGCCTCATTGTCCCTTATCTCTTGATGCTCGTCTTTCTCCTCATCAGGCCGTATGGATTGTTCGGCACCGAGGAAATTCGCCGAGTATGAGGGGCAGGCCGCTACTCCACACGTCCTACGAGTCCGATTCGGCATTGCTGCCTTCGACTACCAAAAAGGTGGCGATGGGGGTGTTGCTCGCGGTCGCCTTCACCTTGCCGCTGCAACTGATTCCTGGGCTGAAATGGCTCGGCACCAATGCGTGGCTGGTTGTGCTGGCGACTGCCTTGATCTACATGATCGGCGCCTTGGGGCTCAACATCCTCACTGGGCTCGCAGGGCAGGTGTCTCTGGGCCATGCGTTCTTTATGGGGATGGGGGCGTATGTCGCCGCCTATCTAGGAGGAGCTACCGATCGAGGGGTCATTGGGCTTGGCCTCCCGATGTGGGTCTGGCTACCGGCGGCAGGAATCGCAGCGGCCTTGGTCGGGGTGATCGTCGCTCCCACCGCGGTGCGTGTGCGCGGGCTCTATTTGGCGTTCGTCACCATTGCGTTGGTTTTCATCGGGGATCACATCTTCCGCAACGTCCGCAGCATTTCCGGTGGACCGGGGGTCGGCAGGAGATGGCCAGCCCTCGAGCTCCGATTGTGGAAGGAGGAAACGCCTCTCCTGGCAATCTCCACGGATGGCCCTTGGTTTGGGATCGAGTTCAGCCGTCAAGCCCGGCAATACCTCTTTCTCCTGGTGTTGGCGATCCTCTTCGCTCTGTTTCATAAGAACATTGCCCGCTCCCGCCTTGGCCGGGCATTCGCCGCGATCCGAGACCGTGATATCGCCGCCGAGGTGATGGGCGTGGATGAGGTCCGCTACAAAACCTTGGCGTTCGCCGCCTCATCCTTCTTTGCCGGAGTGGCGGGAGCGCTCTTGGCCTCGTTCTTCGGCAGCCGCGTTCCCGAGGCCTGGGACCTGTTGCTCTCAGTTTCGTTCATCGCCATCGTCCTGATCGGCGGAGCCGGAACCACTGCCGGGACGATCATGGGTTCGTTCTTCGTAGTCATGGTCCCCCAACTTGTGCAGAACTTCAGCGACTGGCTAGCCGATCTCGGAGAAGGGTCAGGGCCGGCTTCGGCGATCGCGCGGGTCGTCCTCTCGACGGGGCCCACCGATTTCGGCCTAATTACCACTTCCACGGTGGGCCCCGGGCTGTCCGTATTTCAACTGAACCTGTTGCTGTACGGCCTCCTAATAGTCTTGTTCCTGATCTTTGAGCCGCTTGGGCTCTATGGAATCTGGCTCCGGGTCCGCAACTATTGGAAAGGCTGGCCGTTCAGCTACTAAACAGAGAAGGTTTAAGCACGAGCCCAACCAGGCAGATCGCTTAAATCAACAAGAAGGAAAGGAAATAAGTGCAGAAAAATCAACTGGCCAAGAACCGGGGGCTGTTGCTCCTGTTGGTTCTGGCCTTGCTTGCGGTTGCCTGTGGCGGCACTGGCGAGGGGACGACCACGGTCGCCGACGGCCTCACCACCACCACAGTCGCAACGACCGACGACACAACCGCGACAACAGTGGTCGAGGAGACAACCACCACCGGCGCTGCCGAAGGTGATGTCACTTTCGATGTAGGAGTGACCGAAGACACGATCACACTCGGGTTGCTGGCCGACCTCTCAGGCCCGTTCGCCCCACTGGTCACCGACATCGTCGCGGCCCAGGAGGTTTATTGGGACATAGTCAACGAAGCGGGCGGCATTGCCGGCCGTCAGATCGACCTGATCATCAGGGACACCGCCTATAACCCCGACCAGCACCGCACCGAGTACGAGGCGATTCGCGACCAGGTGGCAATGCTGTCACAGTCGACGGGTTCGCCGCAAACCGCTGGCGTTATCGACCTGATGCTCGAAGACGACATGGTGGCAATCCCCTTGACGTGGTATTCCGGATGGGGTGATCCCACCTTCGATCAGAGCACGGTGCTCGAGCAACAGACCAACTACTGCCTCGAGAGCATGAACGTGATCGAATACGTTGCCAACCAGTTCGAAGCCGAGAACGGCGCCGCTCCCACCGTGGCCGTGATCTCCTTCCCGGGTGAGTACGGACAGGACGGCGCCTTCGGCGCCAAGTACGCTGTGGAGCAACTCGGGCTTGAGCTGGTTTACGACGCCGAAGGTCTCGTAACCCCGACGCCTGATGACCCCGAGACCGAGATCATCACCGGAATTGTCTCCGCTGCTCCCGACATTGTCTACGCGACTGTGAACCCCACCAACCTCGGGGTCATCATGGGCGGTGCGGCTCAATCCGGGTTCCAAGGAATTTGGACCGGGAACGTGCCGAGCTACGACTTTCGAATGCTCGACTCCCCGGTAGCGCCAATCGTCGACGCGGCCTACGTCCAGCCGGGGTATGTCGTGGCATGGGGTACCGACGTGCCGGGCATGGCCGACCTTCGCGAGGCCATGCTGGCTGCGCGACCCGACCTGCGGCCTTCGGATGCGTTCGTAATCGGCTGGCTGGAAGCCAAGGTCGCCGAAGCCGTTCTGCTGGCTGCCGCCGAGAGTGGCGACATGACCCGCGCCGGGATCAAGGCGGCGGCACTGACGATCGAAGGGTTTGGGTTTGACGGCCTCGCCCCCGATCAGAGTTATGCCCCTGCCGATAACCCGAACGCCTACGTGACCCGGTCGATCGCCATCTTCGACCCCAACTTGGAGGCTTACACCGCTGCCGGTGGGGGCACCCAGACGATTGGTACGGCGGAGAATGGGGGAACCACGGGATCCGACCTGGTGGAGGAGTCCTTCATCGGCGAACTCGCAGCCGCCTACGACTTCACCGGAGCTTGCTTCAGGCCCTAAACCAATTGTGGGGAGCTGCCGAGCGGCAGCTCCCCACAGCTATCTCCCATACATAGGAGAACCGCTCCGATGCTGTCGGTGACCAACCTCGAGGTGGTCTACAACGATGTCGTGTTGGTGTTGCGCGGCATCTCCCTCGGAGTTCCCGACGGGGAAATCGTCGCCTTGCTCGGCGCCAATGGAGCAGGCAAAACCACAACGATGCGAGCGATCACGGGTTTGCTCGACGTCCATGATGGCGACATCACCAAGGGCAAGATCAATTTTGCGGGCAAAGATATCACTGGCGCGAAACCTGCTGAGATCGTGAACCGCGGGATTAGCCAGGTCATGGAGGGACGGCGGATATTCGCCGAGATGTCCGTTGACGAGAACTTGCGGGCGGGCGGTTTTGTCAACACCAATCGGAAGTCAACCGAGGAAGCCTACGACCGGGTGATGACCCTCTTTCCTCTCCTGGGAAATCGACGCAAATCAGTGGCGGGATACATGTCCGGGGGAGAGCAGCAGATGCTGGCGATCGGCCGGGCACTCATGCAGCATCCCAAGCTTCTCATCCTCGACGAGCCCTCCCTTGGATTGGCGCCGATGCTCGTCCAGCAAATCCGAGACATCGTGGTCGAGATCAATGAGCAGGGGACTTCGGTTTTGCTGATCGAACAGAACGCCAACATGGCCCTCTCGATCGCCCATCATGGCTACGTCATGGAGACCGGGAAAATGGTGATGGACGGCAAGCCGGAGAAGCTTTTGAAAGACGCCGACGTTCAGGAGTTCTACCTCGGTCTCCGGGGCGAGGGTGAGCGGAAGAGCTTCAAAGACGTGAAGCACTACAAGCGGCGAAAGCGGTGGCTTTCGTGAGCGAGGGGCCGCTACTCGAGGTCAAGGACATCCATTTGTCCTTCAAGGGGGTGCGGGCGATCGATGGAATTTCCTTCGAGGTCCTACCACGCCAGTTGTTTGCGATCATCGGCCCGAACGGGGCGGGGAAAACCTCGATCTTCAACTCCCTGAACCAGGTCTACAAGCCCCAGCGCGGCGAGATCCTTTGGAAGGGCCAGTCGCTGATGGGTCTCAAACCCAATAAGACCGCCGAGCTCGGAATCGCTCGCACCTTCCAGAACATCGCCCTTTTCCCGCACATGACCGTGATCGAAAACATCCTTACCGGCCGGCACATCCGTATGAAACGGGGCTGGCTGGCGGGAGCCTTCTGGGTCGGCCCGGCCAAGAAGGAGGAGATGATCAATCGCGAGAAGGTCGAAGACATCGTCGACTTCCTCGAGATCGAGCAGTGGCGCAAGTACCCGGTGGGGCTGTTGCCATATGGCGTGCAGAAACGAGTCGAGCTGGGA
>JBPCQV010000118.1:0-6230 GCA_050997725.1 Acidimicrobiia bacterium | reverse complement strand
CGGGAGCGAAGGTCGCCCGCGAGCTGTATCCGCAGTCGGCGCCGGCGATAACCCGCTCGGGCCCGACCAGCCCCGCGTAGTTGCAGATGCTGTCGGCGATCAGCTCGGGGTGCTCGACGTAACTCGATGCATGGGCGATGAAACCCGGAATGAGCACCTTGTCGTCGGGAAGTTTCAAGTCCTGCCAGATCTTCCACTCGTGATAATGACGCGGGTTGGCCACCTCGAAGGAATACGCGCCCGCGTTGATGCCGAGCATGAACGGAGCGATGAACGCCAGGTCGAGGTCGTGGACGCGGGGCCCGGCGATGAGCCCATAGCAAGTGTGGAGCCGGATTCGCTCGGTTGGGATCCCACGCAGCGCGTGGTTGACGATCTCGATGTGCTCACGGGCGATCGCCTGGTTCTCCTCCGGATCGGTGCCGGGGCCGCCGGTCAAGATCTCGATCAGCCAGGGGTCGTCGATCTGGAGGTGGAAACCGGCGTCGATGATCTCCAGATACTCCTCCCGGAGCGCTTCGGCCACCGCCACCAAATAATCGGTCTCGGTGTCGTAAAACGAGTTGCTGCCAAACCCGCGCGGCGACGTGGCGGGAATGAATGCCTCCGCCGCGTCTGCCTGCGATAGGGCGGCGCGCAAATTGTCGATGTCCCGCTGCAGCTGTTGGTGGCCTCGGTAACGGACCGGACCGACGCACTCCATCACCCGCAATGGAACAACGGTCTCTGAGTATTTGCCGAATTGAGGTCGTAATACTCAGGAAACGCTTCGATCTCCCGCTTCCAAGACGCCGGCAGGACTGGTTTCCCCTCGGAGGCCGAGAACCCTTCCAGCCGCTCGACGATGTAGGTGAAGAAGCTGGCCTTGCTCTGTTCGCCGTCGTTGACGATGTCGAGTCCCGCCTCGGCTTGCCGGCGAACGCTCTCCGTCACCGCCTCACGAACCTGGAGCTCGAAGAGGTCCCGGTCGTAGGGGCGACCGTGTTCCTTCTCCCGCATCGTCTCGAGCAAGGGGCGGGGCCGCGCAAGGCTCCCAACATGGGTGGTCAGAATCCGATTCATCGAGGTTGGAGCGGATAGCCGCGTGCCTCGTAGTCAAAGCCACCGAGCTCCAAGGTCGCGAGGTTGGGGTCCTGTGGAGAGGCGTAGTACGCGCGAATCTCGCTGATCAGACCAGTAGCGGGATCGAAGCGATACCACTCGTCGCCCCGCAGGAACTTGCCTTGTTTGGTCTTGAAGTGCGTCCATTCGATCACTGCCCGATGGCCATCCGGATCGCACATGACCTGATCCACCGTCCACTGCGAACCGAGATTGGCGACTGCCTGCACCCAACGGTCGGCAATCGTCTCGGCCCCGACGAAAGGCCCGCCGTACATCCCTGGTGGGAAGTAGTGCACCGCATCGCTCGTGAAATGCGAGACGATCCCTTCGGCATCGGCGGCGTTGCAGGCGCCAAAGTACGCGCGAATCCTCGCTTCCATCTCCTCAGCTTTCATGTCTGCAATCCAATCATGTCGAGCAGCTGCGCGATGCTTTTTTTCGGATGGGTGATGTCGAAAAAGAGACTCGACATCCCGACGGTTTCGGCGCCACGGCAGTTGACTTCCATGTCGTCGACGAACACGCATTCGCTTGGCGGGAGCTCGATCTGCCGGATGGCAACTCGATAGGGCTCAGGGTCGGGTTTTCGTTCTTCGAGGGTGGCGACGTCGACGATGGCGTCGAAATACTGGGCTGGCGGCCAAGACTCCCACCAGCGCTCCCCCATCCAAAGCGACGCGTCATTGGTCAGGATCGCCTGCCGAAGCGGGGACAAGGCGATCAGCCTGATCGCCTTCCACGTCTCGGGTCGGTCCTCTTTCGACCAGTCGTGGCCCTTCGGGTTGTAATCGATGCCGGCCGAGCGCAGCCGTTCCAGCAGTCGTGCGAGATACTCGGGCTCGGTCAGCCCCCCGGTTGTCATTAGGTCGTAGTCGGGATCGGGAATGTCACCGGTCGGCCCCATGGGCAAACGGTCGAGCGGCCAATCCTCGTTGCGTCCGATCTCGACCATGACCTCGGTGAAATAGCGCCGGAAGACGCCGCCCATGTCCCAGATCACCCCTTTGATCACCGGCTGCTGACTCCACTCGCGGGCGTGGGCGAGGAGCATCTCTCTCATCGATTGCTTTGGCTGTGGGTCCGGAAGATCGACGAAAACGTCACCGTTCTCGTTGGTCACGGGAAACGAGCGTAGGCGGGCGCCGCTGACGTGCTCGCCCTCGGGAAGTCGATAACGCCAAAAGTGCAACGGGCAGATCAGCACCTCGTCGAGGACGATTCCCCCGGCGAGGGGAGAGTCCTGGTGGAGGCAACGATTGGGGAACGCGACCACTTCACCGTTGACTCGCACAACCACGGCTCGGCCATCACCGATGGAGACACAATGCTTTTCGGGAATCTCCTCGAAACGTCCTGCGGGCACCCTCACGTTGGAGTCAGTCGAGCTTGATGACTACTGCCTTCGATTCGGTGAAGAACTCATGGGAATACTCGCCTCCCTCACGGCCGATCCCGGAGTCCTTGTAGCCGCCGAAGGGCAGTCGCAGGTCGCGTACGAAGAAGCAATTGACCCAGACGGTGCCAGTCTTCATCTCGTGCGCAACTCGATGAGCGGTGTCGAGATTCTTCGTCCACACCATCCCCGCCAATCCGTACCGGGAATCATTTGCGATCGCGACCGCCTCGTCGATGTCGTCGAATGGTATGACCATGGCCACCGGCCCGAAGATCTCTTCCTGACAGGCGCGCATGTCGTTGCGAGCATCCGAATAGACGGTCGGAGCGAGGTAGTTGCCGGCGGCGAGCTCGCCATCGGTGAGACGCTCCCCTCCGGTCAACCGCTTGGCGCCCTCCTCCTCGGCGAGGTCGATGTAGGAGAGGACCTTCTCCATATGTTCCTTGGAGACCAGCGGACCCACCCGTGTCGATCGGTCGAGGGGATTGCCCACTTTCCACGTCTCGATTCCGTCGACTAGCCGAGCGAGAAATTCTTCGTATACCGGGCGCTGGACGAGAATCCGCGAACCGGCCAGGCACACCTCTCCTTGATTCATGAAAACCCCGGTGAGCGAGCCGCTGATGGCGGCATCGAGATCGGCATCAGCACAGACAATTGAGGCGGACTTTCCACCCAGCTCAAACGACAGTTTTTTGAGCCCGGTCGCGGCCGCAGCCATGATCGCCTTGCCGGTGTTGGACTCACCGGTGAAGGTGATGCCGGCGACATCGGGATTCCGGGTGAGCGCCTCGCCCGCTGCCTCCGGACCGAATCCGTGCACCACGTTGAACACCCCATCGGGCACCCCGGCTTCGGCACAGATCTCGGCCAGAATCGAAGCGGTGATCGGCGACTGCTCGGCCGGCTTGGCCACCACTGTGCAGCCGAAAGCGAGCGCCGGCGCCACCTTCCAGGTGAGAAGCATCAAGGGGAAGTTCCACGGAGAGATGGCGGCTATCACCCCCAAGGGCTCGCGCAGCTCGTAGCCGAAGGTGTTTTCCCAACCCTTGTCGAAAGCGCGGGTGCCGACATGTTCGGCGTAATCAGCGAAGAAGCGAAAGTTATAGGCAGCGCGGGGAACGTCTTTCGTGAGGGCGTCGGAGATGGGTTTGCCCATGTCCCGCGTTTCCCACTCGGCCAATTCCTGGGCTCGATCGTCGATCCCTTGAGCGACGCGCAGGATCACCTTCTTGCGCTCGGCCGGGTTCATAGTTGCCCAGCCTTCGAAGGCTTGCGAAGCCGCGGCGACGGCATCGGTGACGTCGGCCTGCTCGCCAGCCGAGACAGTGGCTATGGCCCGGTTGTCGATGGGGCTGATCGATTCGAAGGTCGCCCCGCTTCTCGACTCGACAAAGTCTCCGCCGATGAAATGTTCGACAACCTTCACGAATTCTCTGCCGCAGCTCGTTCCGCTTTGACCACCGACCACGGTTTGCCGCCCACCCCATATTGATGAGGCTCCATCTCGTAGACCATGATGCGAATCGAATCGAGGGGCGCTTCAAGACTCGTCGAAATTGCTTCTGAGACGGCCGTGATCATCTTCTCGATCTTCTCGGGTGGCCGCCCTTCCATGAGGTTGATATAGACCAGGGGCATGGTTGGAAAGTACTCCTCTCTTGCCGCCATAGGAAGCTGGCTTCCTCTATACGGAACGGGTTGTCATGTTCAGGCCACTTGGAGGTCGAGCCGACCCAGCCGGTCGATCTCGACTGTGATCTCGTCGCCTTCTGTCACCGGGACCGCGGCCGTCAAGGCTCCGGACAAAACGAGGCTACCGGGCTCGAGATGCCTCCCTCGCGCCGAGAGCTTGCGGACAAACCAGGCAATCGCTTCGGCGGGATCGTCAAGAACGGCAGCCCCGGCGGCGGTGGCGACCAATTGGCCATTCTTGGTAAAGACACAACCAACCGTTCTCAGGTTGATCTCGTCCACCGAGACTGGGCTGCCCAAGGCGTATCGCGCCGCCGAAGCGTTGTCGGCGATTACCTCTGGAAGGGTGAACGAGTAACCGGCGTAACGGGAGTCGAGGATGTCGATTGCTGGCATCACCCCCTCCGTAGCAGCAACAACTTCAGCCGCGGTGACGGCATCGCCGGCCAGCTTCTTGCCGATGACAAATGCGATCTCTGGCTCGGCTCGGGGCTGGATCAGGTCACTGGCCTTTAACGGGTTCGAGGACTCGATGCGCGACCCGGCGAGCAGCCAGCCATAAGAGGGCTCGTTGACATTCATCTGCTCTTGCTTGGCTCGCGATGTCAGCCCGAGCTTGGCCGCCTCAATCTCGCCTCCGAGCGCGGCGATCACCTGGTCCTGAATGTCGTATGCCGCTTCGGGTGTCACCTCGGGACGATCTTTGACCCTTGAAGGATCGAGGGCAGTGCGGGTTCGCACTGCGTCGACCAGCAGAGCTACGAAGCTGTCCTCTTTCATAGCTCTAGCAAGTAACGAAGCACTCTTCCGATTTGGAACAGTTTGTCCTCCTTCACGGTGCCAAGTCGGTTGACGAGCCTTTTCTCAGATATCGATTTCAGATCCTCACACTTTGCATAGCTTGAAATATCGAGTCCGGAGTCTCCCGTTTCGATTTCGATATGCGAGGGGAGTTGTCGGCGAGCTGCTGTGCATGGAACAACAACGACGAGGCCAGCCGGGCCTTCATTGAGGGCGTCGGTAGACACGACCACAGCAGGGCGGACTCCGGCTTGCTCTCTACCGATTGGAGTTCCGAAGTCGACAAGCCATACCTCACCCCGACGCGGAGTCACGTCGAGGTATCAGCAACGGCACCGTCTTCGCGAAGGCGCTCTTCTTCAATCTCAGCCCACGCCACCTTGTCAGCACGCAAGGCCCCGTAACGCTCGTTGAACGAGTTGAAAAACACCTTGCGTTCCAAAACTTCCACCGCCTCGTCAAGCAAGCGTGTCATCGGTAGCCCGGTCGAAGCGGCAAGCAGAGCCAGGCGAGCGCGAGTTGCCTCATTTATTCGAATCGTCGTGCTCATTCTTTTGTAAGTCTACCAATACGTAGACTGAAGTGACTACAGCTACGCCGCGGTGTCTGCCGGAATGAGCTCTTTGGCAGCCCGCAAAAGATGGGTAATGAAGGCCGCCACCGCCGGTCGGTGTTGTGCAGCCGGTCGCGTCAAGGCGACGATCCTTCGTTTGACGCCAGAGATCGGAATGAGCCGCAAACTCGGTGAGAGCCGGGTCAGCGTCAATGCCGGCAAAATCGAGACGGCGTTGATCGAAGCGATCAGTTCCAAGGTGACCCCGAAGTCGTCGGTCTCGAAGCGAACGTCGGGATCGAAGCCCGCGCCCCGGCAGATGTTGCGTAGCGCCCGTCCACAGTCACAGGTCTCGAGCGGCGGTGCCACCCAGGGCCAATCCGCCGTGTCGGCCAGCTTCTTGATCGGAGAGCCTTTGGGAACCACGAGATAAAGCGGCTCCTCCAGCACTTTGTGCTTGGTGAGGCCGCCCTGAGCTCGGTTGGTCACGTGGCTGTAGCTTTGATCGACCGCGACGTCGAGAGCGCCCAGCCGCAGCTCCCGGGTGGCGTCGTTGTGACCCAGCTCGACCATATGCAGGTCGACTTGGGGGTGGTCGATCGACATTGTGCGGATGGTTTCGGGTAGAAGCGTCGCCATCACGCTCTGCAGGGTGCCAACCACCACTCGCCCGGCGACCTC
>JBPCQV010000040.1:0-6257 GCA_050997725.1 Acidimicrobiia bacterium | reverse complement strand
CAAGGCAATCTGTCGTCACCGGAACGCTTTTTGGGAAATTCTTCCTGTGGCGAGCGAGCACCGTTCGCCACAGGACAGATTTGGTTTTGACCGTTCGTCAGAGGACAAATTACCCGGGAAGTTTGCGGGGTCTAGGTCCAGGTACACGACACTTCCTCCGGGGGAGAAACTAGGCCAAGAGCGAGGAAGCCCAGATGATCGTGGCCCAAGTGCCGAGAATCAGCGGCGGTCCATACGGAATGGCGGTGCGACGGCTGCGGCCGGCCAGGAGAAGAATGATGGCCGGGACGCCTCCAATCAGGGAAGTGATGAACAGCGCATAGGCGAGGGCCGGCAGCGATTGGAACCCGATGAAGAAGCCCAGCAGCACTGCAAGCTTGACATCACCGAAGCCAAAGCCCTCTCCTTTGGCGACGAGGAAGACCAGCAGCAGAAGGCCTGAGTAGATCACTGCTCCCAGCGCCGCGGTGCGGAGGGAACGGCTTTGATTCTCAATCACTGCCGCTGCCACCAAGAAGGCGATGCAAAACGCCCCGCCGGGATAGAGAAGACGATTCGGAATCCGGAAATGATCAACGTCAGTGATGATCAGCATCGCGGTCAATGAGACCATGACCAGATGCGCCGCCAGCACCCAGTTCCCTTCGAGCGCTCCCGACATCAACCAGTAGACGAGGCCTAGGCCAGCGACGGTTGCGGCTTCTCGCCAGCGCAGCCTCCCACAGGAGCATCGCGCGCCCCACCCCTGGTGGCTGAGCCCGTTCGGGCAGGCGAGGCCTAATGAAAACTGCTCATCGCGACCGGCGGCAACCGCCCAACTGTGGAGCAGGGGGCCTTGGGCAAGACCAATCAAGGCCACGATGACTCTCGAACTCATTGACGGGGCCAGACCTTATCGAGTCAGACCTTATCGGCCACCCCAGGATTCTGAGAGGACTTTGGGGGGCTACTCGTCGAGACCGACTGAGCTCATCCGGCGACGCTTGAGAAAGCCCTGGGTGGCGACCGGACTGGAAACTCCCTGACCTTCAGGGTTGTCGTTCAGCTGCGCGAAGACCTTGTCTAGGAATGACTCTCCGCTGGCGTCCCCTTCTTGGGGCTCCTCGGGTTCGTCCTCAGTCAACGGCGCTTCCACTTCCACTACCGGCTCGTCGGCTGCCGGTTCATCGGCGGCTTCCACTGCTTCGCTCCACCAACTGCGGTTGTAGTCGGGCGGCGTTTCCGCCTCGGCCTCGGTAGCGACTTCGGCGCCGGGCTGGTGGTCGACGGATTCCTCGACGGTCTCGGCTTCGTGAACTACTTCGGCGGGAGCACCGGTGGCTCGGGGCATTTCATAGCGAGTCGGCTGTTCAGTGCTCACCGTTTCGACAAGTCCGCCGCGCACCAGGGCTGCCAGGTCTTTGGCCACGCGGAAGCGGCTGTTCCCGAGACGATCGGACATGGCCCGAATGGATGACACACCTTCGAAATTGGCCACCAGTTTCCACGTATTTGGCGCGAGAGTGACCGGTTCGTTGTGCGGAGCCTCGGAAACCACTCTTAGAGGTTGTTCGATCCCGGTGATCACCGATTCGATGTCGGACCACTCGGCTGCTCGGCGGTCGGCCTCCGCGATGCAGAGCTCGACGTCAAAAGTGCTCTCACTCCGATACTTGGGAGCGAGATCGACATTGAAAACGAACTGCCCTTTGCCAGGCTTCCGAATCCGATAGAGACTCTCGACGACCTCTTCTCGGAAGAAGTCGCCCACGGACGACGTTTCGGTGGGGGTGTCGGTCAACGAACGACCACCGACCTCGGCAGCCCGCACGGCTTCGTCGCTTGTCACCTTGGAAGCCAAGAGTTGACGGCGCATGTCCTCGTCGGTGCCCACCGTGGCGAAGGTCAAAGACCCGCCGCTGAGGAAGATCCGACCGTGGAGATCGGAAGCGTCCACCCGCAAGCAGCCGCTCTTATAGGAGCGAGCCAGCAGTCGGAGAACCTCCTCCAACGGGAAAACATCAATGTGCCCTGTTAACGACATTCGTGAGCCTTTGTTTGGGGGTCGTTTAGATGGATTCGGCCCAGGAACTAGTTTGCTTTAGGTTTTTCGGCCGCCAGCCGCATGGCGGCGAGCGGCGGTTCGACCCCGGTAAAGAGCCTAAACCCAAAACCTGCCTGAGAAACCAGCAGGTCGAGACCGGAAACCACCTGCAGGCCCTTTCCTTGGGCATAGGTGAATGCCGGAGTCGGCTGTTTCGCATATGCCAAGTCGAAGAGGCCGCTTGCCATTTCGACGACGGCACTGGGAAGCCATTCGCCTTTCATTCCCAGCGGGGTGCAATTGACGACGTTTGCTCCGACCAGCGGCACTCGCCACCGCAACTCACCTACCTCGACCCCTGCTCGCTGGCCCAGATCACGACCGGCGCCGGGTCGGCGAGACGAGATATAGGGCGTTCGTTCCGCCAACGCCACTACGGCCGCGGCCGCCGCTCCGCCGCTTCCCAGGATCAGTACCGGGCCCGCGGCTGGCATCCGACGCCACAAGGTCCGGATGCCATCGATGTCGGTTGAGTAGCCGACGCGTTGGCCGCCCTCCAGCACCACGGTGTTGACCGAGCCCGCCCGCGCCGCTTGGTCGTCTACTCGATCGCACAATGAGAACGCGAGCGCCTTGTGCGGCATTGTGATGTTGATCCCCGACAGCTCACCGCTCGCTAACTCCGCAAAGGCTGCCCTCACCCCGTCGTCATCGACCGACCGAGCCTCATAGCTGCCGTCGATCCCGGTCGCGGCAAAAGCAGCTGCAAAAATCGCCGGCGATCGCGAATGCTCGACTGGCTTGCCGAGCAGGGCGAGCCTCACCTAAGGAAGGATGCCGGCAGCTCGGGAGCGTTCGATGTTGGCGAGATGCTCGTCGAAGGTCTCGGCGAAGGCATGGCCGCCTTCGGCAGTCGAGAGCACGTAGAAGAAGAATTCGGTGATAGCCGGGTCGGCAGCCGCAACGAGCGAGGCTCGGCCGGGAGCGCCGATCGGAGTGGGTGGCAAGCCGGGAAACTTATAGAGGTTGTAGAGCGACTCGGACTCGTTGTTGAACAAGGCCGGGTCACGGGTGTCGAGGCCGTAGAGCACCGAGGCGTCGATCTGGAGCGGCATACCCTCGCGGAGCCGGTTGAAGATGACGCTGGCGACAAGCGGTCGTTCGTCGGCCACTCTCACCTCGGACTCTATGAGCGAGGCCACGACCATCCCTTGGTAGATGTCGAAGCCGCTCTCGCCGAGAGCGGTCCAGTCCACCGAAGCCACCCGTTCCTCCATCGTGTCGGTCAGAACCTGGAGGATGCGAGCAGCGCCCGACTCCCGCAGGAACTCATACGTGTCGGGAAAGAGCAATCCCTCCCAATCCGTGAGGGTCGGTGCGGCCGGCATGGTCCGAAGCTCGGAAAGAACTCCGCCTTGGGTGAGCGCCGTCTCGAAATCTCCGCGGGGAAGGCCCGACGAGTCCACCAGGACATCGATGATCTCGGTCACGCGCAGACCCTCGGGGATGGTGACCCGATAGGCGTCGGCGATCGGTCCTCGGAGAAGCCGCGGCAACACCTCATCGACTGCCATTCCCGTGATTAGCTGATAGGTGCCGGCCCGCAGTTGGTTGGCGATCCCTTGGTCGCGCACCGTCAACTCGAACTCGTTGGCGCTTTCGATCACGCCTGCTTCGAAGAGGAGATTGCCGATCTCGACGGCGCTCGCCCCCGGCGGCACGGTCACTTCCACGTCGAGACCAGGTTCAACGCTCACCACCGTGGCGTCCTCGTCGTCGGGCTCGACTGAGCCACCGATCAGGCGCGCCAAACTGGTGACGGAAACCACCAACAGCAGGGTGGTCAAGCCAGCCCCGAGCAAAACCCGCAGCCAGCGGGAGGAGAGAAAGGAAAGGGGACTCATGAAGGACGGTCCAGGAACGTCTGGAGGATAACGGTGGCCGCGACCTTATCCAGGGTTTCCCGCCGCTTACGGCGTCTCACTCCGGCCTCGATCATGGCGAGCTCGGCACTCTTCGAAGTGAAGCGCTCGTCGACGAAATCCACCGGCAGGCCGGTGATGTGGGCGATTTCCGCTCCGAAGTCACGAGCGGAAACGGCCGCTTTGCCTGCCTCCCCGGAAAGGGAGGTAGGCAACCCGACAACGATCAATCCAACCTCGTATTCACTGAGCAGCTCGACAACTCGGGCCGCGGCGTTCGGGCGCGCCACCACCTCCAACGGATGCGCGACCTGGCGCGATGGATCGGAGACAGCGATGCCGACCCGTTTGGTTCCGAAGTCGAGACCAAGGACGCGCGTCACCGGCCGGACATGCCCCCCAAGGCTTTGGAGGCAGTCTCGATCACGGTTTCGAGAGCGCGAGCGAGTTGGCTCCCGTCGGGCCCTCCCGCCTGGGACAGCGCAGGGTCACGACTGCCTCCGCCTCCCATGAGCTTGGCCCCGCCGGCGATCAGGTCTGCGGCCGACAACCCCCCCTCGACCAGGTCACGGCTGACCGTTCCCACCAGCGATCCCTTGCCCCCGAAGTCAGAACCGACGACTACCACGCCGCTTCCGATCCGGTCGCGGATCGACATGGCCAGGAGCCGCAGCTGCTCGGGGTTGAGATCCGGTCGTGCCGAAACCACCAGACGGTGGCTTCCGAAAGTGTCGGCCTCGCCGGCGAGATGCGCCGCGAGGCTGTCACGGTCGCGCTGACGAAAAGCGTCGAGATGCCCTTCGAGCTCATCTACCCGGCCGAGCAGAGCTTTGACTCGCTGTGGAACTTCGCTCGGGGAGGTGCGAAGAAGGCGGCTCGCTTCGGTCAATCCGCCCCGCCAATCAGCCATCTGGTCGTAGGCGGTCTCGCCGGTGAGGGCTTCCACCCGCCGGATGTTCGACCCGATCGACGATTCCGATGTCACAACGAGTGGCCCCACTTGTCCGGACGTGTGGGTGTGGGTGCCTCCACAAAGCTCGACAGAAAACTGACCGATCTTGACCAGGCGGACCGTCTCGCCGTACTTGTCGCCAAAGAAAGCCAGCGCTCCCTGTCGTTCGGCTTCCTCTTTGGACGTGATAGCGGTGGTGACGTCACCGTTCTCGATCAGCCGGGTGTTGGCCAGGCTTTCGATCTCGGCCAGCTCCGAGCTGCCGACGCCGGTGTGATGGGAGAAGTCGAAGCGAAGCCGGCCGGGCTCGACCAATGAACCGGCTTGCTGCGCATGCTCGCCGAGGACACGGCGCAAAGCCCAGTGGAGAACATGGGTCCCGGTGTGGCTCTTACGGATCTTCTCCCGGCGCGGGCTGTCGATGGTGAGCTCTGGTTCCTGGCCGACCGAGATGAACCCGCTCTTCACCTTTGAGCGGTGCCCGTGCAGACCCGCCAAAGCGTGACGGGTATCCACCACTTCGACTTCACCGGTGGAGGTGACGATTGTGCCCGAGTCCCCTACTTGGCCGCCCGCCTCGGCGTAGAACGGGGTGACATCGACAAAAACCTCGACCTCCATGCCTTCGTCGGCTCGTTCGATGAGCTCGCCGTCGCGGGCGATCGCCAGCACCCGACCGACCCCTGCCTCTTGTTCGTAGCCGGTGAAGGTCGTGAGCCCGGTCTCGTCGAGGACGGCGCGGTAAAACTCGGCGTTGGCCGCTTCATCACCACCGCGCCATGCTTTGCGGGCACGCGACCGCTGGTGGCCCATCTCCTCGTCGAAGCCTTCCTGATAGATGGAGACCCCCCGCTCTTGGGCGATTTCAGTGGTGAGCTCGATCGGGAAGCCATAGGTGTCGTGAAGCTTGAAGGCGGTGGCTCCGCTGATCGTCTGCTCGGGGCCGAGGTTCGAGATCTCGGTTTCGAGCAACTCGAGGCCCGACGCCAACGTGCCGCGAAAGCGTTCTTCCTCGCGGACTACGACAGAGAGGATCGCCTGTTTCTTGGCGGTCAGCTCGGGAAATGCCTCGCCAAGCATTTTGATCGCCGAATCGACCAAGACCGGAGTGATCAGCTCGCGCTTAGCCCCGAGTTGCCAGGCGCGACGCACCGCGCGTCGCAGCACTCGGCGAAGGACGTAGCCGCGGCCGTCGTTCGACGGGACCACGCCGTCGCCGATCAGAGTCGTGATCGTCCGGGCGTGATCGGCGAGGATTCGCAGCGAGACATCATTGAACTCTGAGTTGCCGTAGGCCACCCCCACCACGTCTGCGGCCTCTTCGCGGATCTATTTCATCCCTTCGACTTCCCCCCCCTCC
>JBPCQV010000194.1:0-9774 GCA_050997725.1 Acidimicrobiia bacterium | reverse complement strand
GACGAAGGTGGGCTCGACGCCGAGCCCCGCGGCAACGTCAGCGAGGAGCTCGGCACGGGTCTGCACCGGGCCGATCCCGTCGAACACGCCGGTGGTGCGGGCCTCGGCGCAGTCGACGAGCCAGTTGGCAAGGTCACGGACGTCGACCACCTGGACCGCGTCGCTGGGCCCGCCGGGAGCCAGCACCTCTCCGCCGTCCGCGATCCGCGCCGGCCAGTAGGTGAACCGCCCGGTCGGGTCGCCGGGTCCCACGATCAGCCCCGGCCGGACCACGATCGACGACGCCGCGCCCTCGGTCACTGCCTGCTCGCAGCCGACCTTCATCGCCCCGTAGACCTCCGACGCGGAGGCGGGGTCCTCGTCCGTGACGATCGCGTCGTGCAAGGGCAGGGTCTCCGGAGTGCCGTTGGGCGTGGAGGTGTCCGGGTAGACGTTGATCGTCGACACGAACACCCAATGGGCGTCCGGAAACGCCGCCACCGCCGCCCGCACCCGCGACGGGTGCCTCGCCACGTCGACAACCGCGTCGTACGACGTCCGGGCGAGCTCGGCTGGTGGCTCGACTCCGGCGGACCGGTCCCACGCGACAAACGCGGCGCCTTCGGGCACCGACCCGGACGCGCCCCGACAGGCGCAGGTCACGTCGTGACCGCGACGTACCGCCTCCTCGGCCACTGCCCGAGAGAGGAAGACGGTTCCGCCGAGCGCAAGCAGGCGCATGGCCTGATCCTATGTCGAGGTAGCTTGCCCGGCGTGTTGCCGGCACTCGTGATCTTCGATTGTGACGGCGTGCTCGTCGACAGCGAGCGCCTGAGCGTTGAGCTGGAGGCTCGGCTACTGAGTGAGCTCGGGTGGCCGATGACCGCCGAAGAGTTCGTTGTCCGCTGGATGGGCCGGACAGGCGCCTTCCAGCGCGAGGAAATCGCCGAGAGGCTCGGCGCCACGGCGGCCGCCTTGTTTGACGAGCGCTCCAGGGCTGAGGTTCGGGCGGCGTTCGAGTCGAGCCTGCACCCGGTCCCCGGCGTCGAGACGGTCCTCGATCACCTGGCCGGCCGCGGCGTTGAAATGTGCGTCGCCTCGAGCGGCACCCATGAGCGAATCCGGCTCACACTTGGCCTCACCAAGCTTGCCCCTCGTTTCGAGGGCCGTATTTTCAGCGCGGCAGATGTCACCTTGGGCAAAACCCGCCCCCGACTTGTTCTTGCATGCCGCCGCCAGCCTCGGAGTGGAGCCATCTCAGTGTGCAGTGGTCGAAGACAGCGTCTTCGGGGTCCAGGCCGGGGTGGCGGCGGGCATGGCGGTTTACGGCTTCGGCGGTGGCCTCACCGACCGAACACTCCTGGAGCAAGCCGGAGCGATTGGCTTTGACCAGATGACCGACTTGGTGCCCTGGGGGTCAGACTCTTGAGCCAATGCCACGGGTGGCGAACTCGACCACCGTGTCCGCTAGCGCCAAGCGGCTGAGCGAACCCCCAGGTCGATACCAACGCTCGACGGCGTTGAGCACCGAGAGAATGAGGATGGCCGCGAGCTTGGGGTCGATTTCGGCTCGGAAGGAGCCATCCTTTCTTCCCGTCTCGAGCGCCGTTCGAAAGACTTCCTCGTAGTCATTCCGGGCGGCGACCACGCGTTGTCGGTGACGTTCGTCGAGCGCGTCAGCCTCGAAAAGAAACGTGCGCGCTTCGTCGAGATGGTCGAGCACAACATCGATGTGGCCGCGGACCAGGGATCCGAGCAGTTCGGCCCCATCCCCTCCCCGTGCGACCGCTTCTGCGGCACTCGCCTGGAAGTGAGCCGCTCCGATTTCCACGACTTCGACGAGCAAGTCCTCTTTGGAATCGATGTGGCTGTAGAGCGAGGAGCCCAGCACTCCGACTTCCCGGGCGAGATCGCGCATCGACGTGCCGTGATATCCCTGGGCGGCGAACAGCCGGCTGGCGGCCCTAACCACGTCGCCTCTGGTGCGGGAGCGGGAGGTGGTCATACGTCGAAGTCAACTGCAACGGCATCAGATAGCGGATGTGCTTGGCAGGTGAGGACATAGCCGGCCTGGACTTCGGCGTCGATCAACGCCCAGTTCTTGTCCATCCGCACCTGCCCCTCGACGATCCGAGCCTTGCAACTGGCGCACATCCCGCCTTTGCACGAGTAGGGCAGCTCTGGTCGCACTCGGAGCGCGGCGTCGAGAATCGAAGTTTCCGGACGCATGCGGGCCGAGGTTTCCCGTCCGTCAAGGGTAAAAGTGAGCCGCACGGTTCCCTTCTCATCCACCGGCTCAGGTGGAAGCGTGTTGAGGTCGAGCGGACCGGCAAAGAAGAGCTCGTCGTGAATCAGTTCCGTCGAGATTCCGCGATCCTCCAACAATCGCCGAGCGGCCACGACCACATCGAAGGGGCCGCAGAGAAACCATTCCTTGGGGCGGGCGGGAGCGATGACTTTTTCGAGGAGCTCGACCAGGCGTTCCTCGTCCAACCGTCCCGACAAGAGCGGGGTGATCGCCTGCTCACGGGTCAGCACATGGATGATTTGAAGGCGGTCGGGATATCGGTCCTTGAGCCCTTCGAGCTCATCGAGGAACATGACGCTGTCGGCGCCGCGGTTGCCAAAGATCACCGAAAACCGGCAACCGGGCTCGGATTCGAGGAAGGTTGCCACCAGCGAAAGCACCGGGCTGATCCCACTTCCAACCGCGATTGCTCCGTAGTGCACGGGCCGGGGAATCGTGGTGAACTCTCCCACCGGTGCCATCACCTCCAACTCGTCCCCAGGCGCCAGGCGTGAGGTGGCAAAGGTGGAGAAAGCGCCGCCCGGGAGCTGCTTGATCCCTATCCGCAACCGGCCCTGGTTGGCGTTGGAGCAGATCGAATAGCTCCGCCGCACGTCAACTCCCTCGAGGTCGGTCTTGACCGTCACATGCTGGCCAGGCAGATAGGAGAATTCCTCGGCGAGGTCCGCGGGGACGTCGAACGTAACGGCCACCGCGTCGTCTGTCAGCCTCTCGATGGCGGCCACCCGCAAACGGCGAAAATCGCGCGGTCGGCCCGAAACCCCGGGTTTGGTCGTCAACGCAGCTCTTTGAAAAGATCGAAGGGCTCGCCACACGAACCGCATACCATCAGCGCTTTACACGCCGTGGAACCGAACCGGCTCACCACGCGAGCCGGGCCCTCCGCGCAGCGAGGACAAACTACGGAGTGGTCGGGTTGGGGAGGGGCGAAACCGTGTTGTTCAAGAAGTTCTCGCGCCCGGGGGCTGAGATCGTCGGTGGTCCAGGCCGGCGCCCGCCTCAGCACCACCTCGGGTTGATACCCGTGGCTGTCGAGCATCGACTCAATGTCATCCTTGATCGCATCCATAGCCGGGCAACCGGAGTAGGTCGGGGTAATCGTCACGCGGACCCGCGTGCCCACGGTCTCGACCCCTCGCAGGATCCCGAGGTCGGCGATAGAAAGAAACGGCAGCTCTGGGTCCATCACCTGATCGAGGAGCTGGTGAGGTGACAGGGTGGCGGCGGTTGTCACCATTTCACTCCGGGATGAGCCCGCGCCAGTGATTGCATCTCGGCGAGCAGATGGCCGAGATGCTCGGTGTGCATGCCGCGGCGACCGCCGCGGCGAGGGAAAGGGTCCTTCGGTAGCGCCAGCCGCGACTCGTCGAGGACCGGAGTGAGCCGCTCGTCGAAGCCGCGCCGGAGGTCTTGATGATCGTCGAACATCTCATCCACGTAGCGAGCCAGGGCGACGAGCCCCGATTGCATGCGTCGATTGCTCTCCTCGGTACCCCGGCCGAGCCGCTCGGTCCAGGTGGCCGAGTGTTGCCAGTGGTAGCGAGCCTCGAGCAAGGCCTTGCTCGCCACAGCGGCGAGGACCTCGTCGGGTGAGCCGGCCAATTTCTCCCACAAGCCCACCTGGTAGGCGTCGAACAGAAGCTGGCGGGCAATCGTTTGCCCGAAATCGCCATTGGGTTGTTCGCAGATCAGGAAATTGGTCAGCTCCCGCTCGCTCCGGAACATGGCCAGATCGTCCTCGGTGCGACCCTTTCCCTCCAGGTCGCCGAAATGAGTCAGAAGCGCGCGAGCTACTCCGAGATGATCGAGGGCAATGTTGGCCACGGCGATATCGAGCTCGAGGTCCGGCGCCGCCGCCACCCATTCCGAGAGTCGCTGGGCAAGGATGAGGTTGTCGTCGGCGTACCCAAGAACGTTCGTCACATTTGGCCAACTTCGTCAGGGATGTCGTAGTGGGTGGCATGCCGGTAGGGCTTCTCGATCGCTTCGAAGAACGCCGGCGCCTCGTCGGGATCGGACGCGACGATCTCGGTGGAGGCCACCACCCAGATGCTGACACCTTCGACCCGGCGGGTGTAGACGTCGCGGGCGGCGAGCAAGGCCGAATCGGCGTCGGGGGCGTGCAGGCTGCCGGCGTGGACGTGGGCCAAGCCCCGCTTCTGGCGGATGAACACTTCCCACAGCGGCCAGACTCCGTCGGATTCGGCGCCGGTGACTTTGCTTTCCGCTTCGCCGGCAACCTGGGGAACCGAATAGGTCATGCCGAAACCCGCACGGCTGAGCTGCTTGCGGCGGCTTGGCGAACCCAGGCGCCGCCTTCCCAAGCCTTCCGTTTGTGCTCAATCCGGTCGCGGTTCATGGGCCCATGACCCTTCACCACTGCCCAGAACTCATCCCAATCGATCGGTCCGAAGTCGTAATGACCCCGCTCTTCGTTCCAGACGAGATCGGGATCAGGGATCTGGAGACCCAAGTAGTCCGCTTGGGGAACCGTCATGTCGACGAACTGCTGGCGAAGGTCGTCATTGGAGACCCGCTTGATCTTCCATTCCATCGACTGTTCGGTGTGAGTCGACTCGGAATCGTGCGGACCGAACATCATGAGCGACGGCCACCACCAACGGTCGAGAGAGTCTTGGGCCATTGCCTTCTGCTCAGCCGAGCCGTTGCAGAGGGTGAGCATGATCTCGTATCCCTGGCGTTGGTGGAATGACTCCTCGAGGCAGATCTTCACCATCGCCCGGGCATAGGGACCGTAAGAGCATCGCTTGAGCATCACCTGGTTGGTGATCGCGGCGCCGTCGACCAGCCACCCGATGGCGCCCATGTCGGACCACGACAAGGTTGGATAGTTAAAGATCGACGAGTACTTCTGCTTCCCCGAATGGAGCAGCTCCATCAACTGGTCACGGTTCACGCCCAAGGTTTCTGCCGCCGAGTAGAGGTAGAGACCATGGCCGGCCTCGTCCTGGACCTTGGCGATCAGAATCGCCTTCCGCCGGAGGGAGGGCGCCCGGCTGATCCAATTGCCTTCCGGCTGCATCCCGATGATCTCGGAGTGAGCGTGTTGGGCAATCTGGCGGATCAGCGTTTGGCGGTACTCCTCCGGCATCCAATCGGTCGACTCCACCTTCTCTTCGGCCTCGAGCAGCGCTCGGAACTTGGCTTCTTTCATGGCGCCAGTATAGCCAACGAACGATCGTTCGTCTCTGAGAGGTGGCGTTCTCGCGACGCAAACAGTGCTTTTTTCGCCCTGTTTACGTGATAAAAACGATTTATGGGCGGTGGTCGAGGAGTTGGGCCTGGTTGATTCGGCCCAGCGGGCCCAGCTGGTCGAAGACCAGGGTGTCGGCCATACCGATCCCGGTTTGATGCTGGCGAGCGAGCGATCGCATCCCCACCCACTCGTCGCTGGGAAGCCGGTGAGCGTACAACGTGATGTCTGGGTTGACAAAGATCCACTTGAAAGGGTCGAGGCTTTGGGAGTTGCCGTTCGACAGGTCGGCCAGCGTGGCCAGTCGTACGAACGGGCTCGGCTCCTCGCCTTCGATCACCGGCACCAACAGCCGCATCCACGAAAGACCGGGGCCGGGCACCGCGAAGCTGTTGTCGACACTCCGAATCTCGACCGCGTCGTGATGAAAGCGTGCCACCCGTCCGCGGTCGCCGAAGCTCTCGTTCCAGTCGAGGAGCGGCACTTGGTCCGGCGGGGGCGGTGCGATCCACTCGAGTGCCAGCGGCTGGAACGGCAATTCCGCAGTCCTGATCTTCAAGGCCGAAACCCGCCCGACCTCAAGCCCCTCGGCATGGAGGAACGCGTCGACAACTTGTATTCGCTTGCCATCCCGCCTCACCACGGTTTCCACGGTGAGGGGAGTGAGCGGCACGGCGCGAAACAAATCCACCGTGAAGCGGACAACCTGCATCGGCACCACGGTCGGTACCAGATCGATCGCCCGGGCCAGGAGCCCCGAAGGAGCGCTGCCATGCTGGTGCTCGTCGTCCCAACCACCTCGGGTCAGCTCGGTAGGGAGAAAATGGTCGCCGTCGGCGATGAATAGCCCGTTCTCTCCCATCTACCGAATGCCGCGGCTCTTCTCGTAGCGCTCGATGAGCTCGTCTGGCGTGGTGCTGGCGATGTTTTCGGCGAGGAAGTCGAGCGCGAGATCGTCAACTTTCTTGAAGTGGAGGCAGCTCTTGCCCATATCGAGCGGCTTGCCGGTTTGGCGGTACTCCTTCTTGAATTGTTCCTCGTCGAGATATGCGCCGTAGAGATAAAGGGTCATGTTGTTCTTCTGTGAGGTGAGCGCCAGATAACCCAGCGGCTTTTTGTTGTAGGTGGCGGGATAGCTAGACAATGGAATCTCGTAGGTGATCATCCCCCAGTTCATCGTCTCTTCGTAGCCCGTGGGGAGGTTGGAACGGATCAGCTTGCGTACCTCGGAAATGGCCTTTCGGCGATCGGGCGGAAGCTCCCTGAGATACTCGGCGACGGTGGTGGCGGTGCTGGAAGCCATGGCCCGACGGTAGCTCAACCCGGTCCACCTAACCTGCGCGGGTGTTAAGCATCGAGGGCCTGCGCAAGACCTACGGCGACGTCGTCGCGTTGGACGATTGCACATTCCGCGCCGAGCCGGGCCGCATGTTGGGCTTTTTGGGACCGAACGGAGCCGGGAAAACCACCGCCATGCGAGCGGTCTTCGGACTCGTAGAGCCAGACGCCGGAACCATCACCTGGCGCGACGCGCCGATCGGATTCGAGCAGCGACAGCGCTTTGGCTACATGCCCGAAACCAGAGGTCTCTACCCCAAGATGCGAATTCTCGACCAGCTTGCCTACCTCGGTCGGCTGCATGGCATGTCTGCGCGAGCCGCCGGTGACGAGGCCGAGGCGCTGTTGGCGACTTTCGGCCTCAGCGAGCGGACCCGTGATCCGCTCGAGAAGCTCTCGCACGGGAACCAACAACGCGTTCAGCTCGCCGCCGCCTTGATCAACCGACCCGAGCTGCTGGTGCTCGACGAACCCTTCAGCGGTCTCGACCCTATCGGAGTTGAGACGATGGCGCAGGTGCTGCGCGAACGCGCCCGAGATGGCGCGGCAGTCGTTTTCTCATCTCATCAGCTCGACCTGGTCGAAGACCTCTGCGAGGACGTGGCGATCATCCGCCGGGGTCACATCGTTCGCCAGGGTCAGGTCGATCAGATCAAGGATGCGTCCCCGGTACGCCATCTGGAACTAGAGCTCGCCGACGGTGACGTCCGCCAGCTCGGCGAGCTCAGTGACCGGGTAGTTGAGCAAGTCGGCAATCGCTATCGCCTGATGGTCCCCGCTGACTTGGATATCCGACCGCTGATGAGCGGAGCGTTGGCGACTGGGCAGGTGCGTCGGTTCATCTATACGACGCCGTCACTCTCGGAAATCTTCTTAGAGGCGGTTGCGTGACCGGTTGGAACGGCATGTGGCTCGTCACGAAACGCGAGGTCCGCGAACGAGCCCGCACCAAAGGATTTTTGATCTCGTCAATCCTCACGGTGGTGTTGATCACTGCCGCCATTGTGCTCCCGACCTTCGCCGGCGATGCTGCCGAAACTCATCGGATCGGAAGCTTCGGCGCGGGCAACGAGGCAATCGTCACCGCTGCCGCCGAGGTGGCCGAAGCAGAAGTCGCGGACCAGCCGGCGGAGGAGGCTGACGAATTCGAAATCTTCACTTTCTCGTCGCGAGACGAGGCTGCGCGGGCTTTGCAGGCCGGCGAGGTGGAAGTGGTCCTGATCGATGGCGAAAGCGTCCTCGTCGCCACCGAGGGATTTGGTGGCACTCCCCTGGTCGGCACTCTGCAGCAAGCCGCCGGGGCGGTCCGTCTCCAAGAGCTGGTGGCCTCAAACGAGGAGGCTGCCTCGGTGATTGACGTCCTCTCGAGGGATCCGCTATCAGTGACGACATTGGCTGGCGAGGACTCGGCGGCAGCCGAACGCGGCACTATCGCCTATGGCGGCCTCATCCTCATGTACATCGCCGTCCTCTCCTATGGGAACGCCGCTCTCACCGGCGTCACCGAAGAGAAGAACAATCGCGTGGTCGAAGTTCTCCTTGCCACGTTGAAGCCCTGGCAGCTGCTCGGTGGCAAGGTGCTCGGCATCGGCTTGCTCGGCCTGGCGCAGTTCGCCGCCACCGTCATCGTCGCCTTCGTCGCGTTGAGGGTCACCAACGCTTTGCAGCTACCTGACCTCGACGCTTCCATCGTCGGAGTTCTCGTCCTTTGGTTCGTGCTCGGTTTCTCGATCTTCTCGGTTCTTTATGCCGCGGCCGGCGCGCTGGCGAGCCGTCCCGAGGAGGCTCAGTCGGCCAGCCTGCCCATGACCACGATTGCCGTCCTGGCCTTCTTTCTCAGCTTCGGGGTGTTGAGCAATCCCGATTCGACTCTCTCGCGGGTTGCCACGTTCATCCCGTTCACGGCGCCGTTCGTCGTCCCGATTCGCAACGCTCTTGGGGCCCTGACGCTGGTGGAGCATGTGCTAGCCGTGATAGTCACCGTGCTCGCCATCATCCTTCTCATTCGGGTCGCGGCCCGCATCTACTCGGGCGGATTGCTCAGCATCGGCCGGCGGGTGAAGCTGCGCGAAGCCTGGCGGGGGACGAATTGATGGCGATCACCGTTGAGAAGAAGGATGGTGTCGCCAACCTCTGGCTGGACCGCCCGGAGAAGCTGAACGCTCTGTCGATCGACATGTGGAGCGACCTTCCCCGCGCCGCCGCTGAGCTGGCTCGCGACCCCGAGGTGCGAGTCATCGTGGTGGCGGGACGTGGGCCTTGTCTAACGGTAGGGATCGACCTGGACATGCTTGCGACCCTCGCACCGGCCGGAGAGTCGGAAGCGGCGCGGCGGCTGGCGCTGATGCACCGGATCAAGGAGCTGCAACACACCTTTACCTCCTTGGCTGACTGCCCCCAGCCGGTGATCGCGGCCATCCACGGCTACTGCCTGGGCGCCGGCATCGACCTGATCACCGCCTGCGACATCCGGTGGGCGAGCGCCGATGCGATCTTCGCGGTGCGGGAAACGCGGATGGGTTTGGTCGCCGACGTCGGCACGATGCAGCGGCTGCCCCGCATCGTCAACCCCGGTGATGTCGCGGAGCTGGTCTACACGGGCGCCGATATGAACTCGACGCGGGCGCTCGAGATGCGCTTGGTGACCCGAGTGCTACCCGATCAACCAACTCTCTGGTCAGAGGTGATGAGCTTGGCCGGGAGGATCGCCGACAACTCGCCGCTGGCGGTGCAGGGAGCCAAGCGGGTGTTGCAAGCGGGCGAGGGCCGGTCGATCGCCGAAGCGCTCGACTACATGGCGGTGTGGAATGCCGCCTTTCTCCTCTCCGACGACCTCGGCGAGGCCTTGACGGCCTACACCGAAAAACGCAAGCCCGACTTCAAGGGCCGTTAAGCCCCGTTTTTGCGCGATAACAAACAAAACTCTTTGGTGTGT
>JBPCQV010000119.1:0-4984 GCA_050997725.1 Acidimicrobiia bacterium | reverse complement strand
CGGGCGCCGGGAGCAGGAACCCGTTTGACGCAGGTCAGGATGCGCAAAGTGGCGCAAGGCTAGGGGGCGCGGCGGGCCACGACGATGTCGTCGTGGTCGAGCACGATCTCCCACCTCTCTTCGGCGAACACACGCTCGAAATCGTCGGTCGATTCGCCCAAAACCTGTCGATCGATCACCAGCCAGTCGATGACCGAGGGATCGGGTGGAGTTTCCACGCCGGTTCCCCAGTTCACAACTGTCCAGGGGTTGGGAAACGTAAAGATCTGGTGGCGGTGTGTCAGGTGGGGGACGAGATTCCAGGTGGCGGCAACGGCGTCCTCAGGCTCGGGAAAGGAAATCGCCGCGAGCATTGTCGGCGCTCGAGGATTAGGCCCCAACGGCCAATTGCCTTGGTCGTATTTGATCCCATACGGGAGCAACCCCCAGAGGGCAGAGGTGGTAAGCGAGGTGGCGGCCACCGCTCCCAGCGCGACCCGGCGCCACTCGATGCGCTTCAGCCTCCGGAGGCCCTCCACGAGAGCGAGAGAAGCCGCCGACAGCGGCATCGTGACGTAGTGAGCCTGGAGGTTCGCCGAAAGCCCATGTATCGACAGCATGTTGATCAGAAACTGCGGCAGCCCGACCAAGAGCGCGATCGGCGCCAGCACCGGCACCAAGGCGTAGGGATAAAGGAGATCGCGCAGATAGCCCAGGGCGTCATGAGCGAGGAAGGCGTCGATCACGAGCGAAGGGTGGCGGAGGGCGTTGAAGACGACTTCGAATACTCCGCTGCCAAGGGGGCCAAAGAAGCCCTCGTAGAACGCCCCGCCCCCGGAAAGGACCGGAATCATCACCCGGGTGGCAAAGAGGAAGTAGAGCATCGCCGAGGCTGCGGTGGTGAGACCCACTCGTCGGTTGCCGCGGATCCAGACGATGATCCCGATCATGACGATGGCGAGGGCGATGTCCTCCTTCCAAATGCCCGCCGCAATCAGCCAAACCGTGTAACGCCGCCACTCGAGACGCGTCGAGGCAACGTAGGCCATCAGCAAAGGCCCGATGGCGAGAACTTCGGGATGGAAGGTTTCGTTGATGACCCAACTGGTTGCGAAGTGGAGGAGATAGGCCATCGGCGGGATCAAGGCGTGCCACTGGTTCTCGAGCAACTGGACCGAATAGCGATAGATGGGGACGACGCCGAACGACACTCCCGCCACCATCAAGACATCGAGGAAGTTGGGACCGGCGCCGAGCCAATAAAACGGGACGAGGAGGTAGAAACCGAGGTTGGCGTGATGCCCAAACACATCGAGCCCGCGGACGGTGATGAACGATCCGCCTCTTGACAGCAGCCAGATCGCCTGATCGAAGATGCCGAGGTCGTAGTCAAAGGTGAAGAAGTTGTTATGTCGAGCGAGGATCAGCCGAGCCAAGATGAGGAAGAACAGGCCGGTGACGGTGCCCACAATCACTGTCGGCCAGTTCATCGTTCGCCAGCGATTCGAATCGAGGAGCACAGTCATCCTCAGCTTGCGTAAAAAGTGCCGGCCAAATTGATCAACTTCGGGGGCGCCAAGTTACGCAAGAATGATTACTAGGACTTCATGCGCTGGTCGTCGGGGTCGAACAGCGGAGTCGAGCCGGCGACGGCCACCTTCACCGGGTAGAGCTCGTCCATGTACATGACGGCCAGATCGGTGCCGGCGACCGCGTGCTCGGGTGGCAGGTAGGCCAGCAACAGATACTTGCCCACGGACGGTCCGGCGCCCGCCGACGTCACATAGGAGGGCCGTCCCTTCTCGTCGACCAGCCGCTCTCCGGATGGCGAGGTGATGGGCTCGCGGCCAGTCATGAATCGTTTGATCCGATCTCGCTTTGACATGTGATCTTCGACGGTGAGCGTGCATAACGCCGCGGACGAATCGTTCTCGCGCGCCTTCAGGTAAGCCTCTCGGCCGATGAAGTCGACCGGCTTCACCGTGGCCCGGGTCAGGCCGGCCTCGACCGGCCCAAATTCGCTTTCCAGCTCGGCCCCCATCAGGCGATAACCCTTCTCCAGACGGCCGGTGGTTCCGTAGACCCCGGCTCCCACCGGCAACACTCCGAAGTCCTGGCCCGCCTTCCACAACCGATCCCACATGGGTTGGCCCTGCTCGGTCGGGACATAGATCTCCCAGCCGAGCTCGCCGACATAGGAGATCCGAAACAGCCGGGCGTTGATCGATCCGAAATCGACGGCGCGGGTGTGTCCATATGGGAACGCCGTGTTCGACAGGTCATGGTCCGTCATCGACTGAACCAGATCGCGCGCTTTCGGTCCCCAAACCCCGATCGTGACCATCGCCGAGGTGAGATCGGTCATCTGCACCTGTCCGTCCTCGGGAAGATGACTCCGGAACCAATGCTTGTCGCGAGGACCGTCAAACGCGCCGGTGACGACCCGGAAGTGCTCGTCGCCAACGCGAAGCATGGTCAGATCTGCTTTGAACCCGCCACCTTCCGTCAACAGCGGGGTGTAGACCGAGCGGCCGACCTTGACCTCGACATTGTTTGTCGCCATGTGCTGGAGGTAGGCCAGCGCCCCGGGGCCGGTGAAGTCGAAGATGACAAACGGCGAGAGGTCGACCATGGCGACTCGTTCCCGCATCGCCAGATGCTCGGCATTCTGGATCGGTGACCACCAGCGACGGTCCCACTCATGAGGTCGGTCCTCGATTTCATAATGATCAACCAGGCTGGCATTCGACTCGTACCAATGGGGCCGCTCCCAACCCCCGGCCTCGAAGTAGTGGGCGCCGAGGGCCTCGGTGCGGGCATGAAACGGCGACATGCGCTTGTTGCGCTCCGATGCCCACTGCTCGCGAGGATGGACGATGCCGTAGGTCTTGTTGAAATGCTCAGCGCAACGGGCGCGAATGTGGCCCTCGGTGCGGGCGTACGGATAGAAGCGGGCGACGTCGGAGGCATGAGGATCGAGCTCGGGATACCCGTGGGTCATCCACTCGGCAACGGCGCGGCCGGTGCCGGGGCCCTCTTTGATCCAGATCGCTGCCGCCGACCACAGGTTCTTCACCTCCACGGTCTCGCCGATCAAAGGCATCGCATCGGGAGTCAAGGAGAGCAGACCGTTGGTCGCGTATTTGATCTCCGCCGTCGACAGGATCTCTGGCATGAGCTCGAGGGCGTCTTCCATTTGATCGTCAAAGTCCTCGTCGGTGAAGGGGAGCTCGGTCGGCGAGAAGCGAGCCTCGGCGATGGATGGGATCTCGTCGGGATGATGGAAGATCGGTCGGTGGGCGTATGAGCCGACTTCCATCGAGCCCCCGCTCTGGCGTTCATACATGAATGTGTCCATGTCGCGCACGATCGGGAAAGCGAGCTCCTGGCCCGTCTCTTGCAGGATTGGGATCGGGCCGACGTCGATCATCTGATGGACAGCGGGGGTGAGCGGGATGGTGGCTCCTGCCATGCGGGCGATTCGCGGGCTCCACACGCCGCAGGCGATAACTACGTACTCGGTTTCGACCCGGCCCTTGTCGGTCACCACCGCCTTGATCCGACCGCGTTGGGTTTCTAAGGCCAGGACTTCCACAGTCGCATGGGTCTCCAAAGCCCCCAGCGACTGTGCGCGCTCACGGAAAATTGTCCCCGCCTGTAATGAGTCCACGGCCGACACCGTCGGGAAGTAGGCACCGCCAAGCAGGATTTTCTCGTTGATGAACGGGACCATTTCCTTGATCTCGGCCGGGCTCACGAGATGGGCCTCGATGTCCCAGTTCTTGGCCGAACCCATCCGCCGCAGCAGCTCCTCCATCCGCTCGGGGGTGCGGGCGACTTCGATGCCGCCACAGGTGACGTTGACCCCCATGTCCTCGTATTGGCGTTGGCTGTCGAGGGTCAGCATTGCCATTTCCTTGTTGTGATCGACCGGGAAAATGAAGTTCGAGGCATGCCCAGTCGACCCGCCCGGGTTGGGCAAAGGTCCCTTGTCGATCTGGACAATGTTTTGCCACCCCAACTCGGCCAGATGCCCGACCACGGAGTTCCAGACGATCCCGGCTCCGATCACCACTACCCGAGCGCTGACCGGCAGTTCACTCATTTCCAACCCATTCTGGCGTAAAAACTCCCGTGATTAGGGGCGCCAGGTTACGCAAGAATGAAAGGGTGGATCGGCGACGGCTTCCTGCGGTGGATCAGCTTTTGAACGAGCTGGGCGATTGGCCGCTGCCTCGCGCCTTGATAACCGGGGTGGTGCGAAATGTCCTCGAAGAGGCGCGTCAATCTGAGATCGACATCGACCCGAAAGAAGCCGCCTTCGAGCGCCTCACTGAAGTGGCAATGACCCGGATCGGCCCGGTGATCAATGCGACTGGCGTTCTGCTCCACACCAATCTGGGCCGGGCGCCGCTTGCGCCCGAAGCTGCCGAGGCGGCGCGGGCGGCTGCAATTTCATATGTGAATCTCGAACTGGAGTTGTCGACCGGCGCCCGCGGCCGCCGAGGAACCTACGTACGCGAGTTGCTCGCCAATCTCTGTGGCGCCGAGGCGGCGCTGGTCGTGAACAACAACGCGGCCGCGCTCGTCTTGGCGATGGCGGCCCTCGCAAATGATCGTGAGGTGATCGTGTCGCGAGGGGAGCTGATCGAGATCGGCGGGAGCTATCGGCTGCCAACGATCATCACGGCCGGGGGAGCACGGCTCCGCGAGGTGGGAACGACGAACCGGACCCGATTGGGCGATTACGCCGAAGCCGCGAGCGAAACCACCGGAGCGATTCTCAAGGTGCACACGTCGAACTATCGGATTGTCGGGTTCACGAGCGAGGTCGGCATATGCGATCTGGCAACGTTGGCGCATCGGCACGAGATGCCGTTGGTCCTCGATGCGGGCTCCGGGCTGCTCGACGACCAGGTGCCGTGGCTGGGCGGCCCGCCCCCGGCCTGGATTGGTGACGAACCCGGGATCAAGCAGTCGGTGCGTGCCGGGGCCGACCTGGTGA
>JBPCQV010000212.1:0-31576 GCA_050997725.1 Acidimicrobiia bacterium | reverse complement strand
AGGAGGGGAAAGGAGGGGGAGGGAAAGAGGAAAGGAGCAAAGAAAGGCGGGAGAAAAGCCGGACCCGAGGTCGCACCTGACCGTGCTCGTCACCGGCGCGTCCGGAACCCTGGGGCGACGGGTGATGGCGGCGCTCGAACAGCGCGGGCACCCACACCAGGCGGCAGGGAGAGACCTAAAGGCTCTCGATCTGAACGATGTCGCTGCGGTCGTCGTGTGCGCGACCCATAGTCGGCGGCCGGACGACGTCGACCTCTTCCAGGTCGAGTTCTTTGCTCACACCGGGCTCCATGTCGTCTATCCCTCGATCGTCGGATGCGACTTGATGCCGAACGCCTATTACGAAGCGAAGGCCAAATGCGAGCAGCGCTTGTCAGCCGCGCCGCACACGATCATCCGCGCCACGCAATACCACCAGCTCATTTGGGGCTGGTACACCGCGCCTCGCCGGTGGCCCTGGCTGGTGGTCCCGGCCGCGACTCGTTACCAGGTGCTCGATCCGACCGTCCATGCTCGCGCCCTGGTCGAAGCCGCGGTCGGCGAGCCGATCGGCCGCGGCCCCGACATCGGTGGCCCCACCGCCTACGAGGCGGCGGCCCTCGCCCGCTCATGTCAACGGGCAGCAGGTTTGCGGCGGCTGGTCGTGCCGTTGAATCGCCGGGGGTTGCTTGGTGCGTCCTTGCGAGCGGGAGCGAACCTCAGCCCGAACCGCGACCAGTCGGGCGAGACTTGGAACCAATTCCTGACCCGGCAAATGCAGCGACTACTGACGAAATCATGACCCACGCCAACAAATGGTCGAAATCGTTTTGCGGCTCTTTCCGAACCGGGGCGCCGGGGTGAGTTCTCATCCGAGGACCCGAAGACGGCCTCGTCCTCGCCGATGCCTGACCCTAGGCGGGGGTTTCACCGAGCCATCACGCGATTTCCAGGCTAGGTTTGGAACCCAATCGCAGCCGGCGACCGGTGGAGAAGTATCCAAATGACAAATCTGAACGTTGCCATCGTCGCCAAGATGGTGGCTAAGCCGGAGACCGCGGCCGAGGTCGGTTCGTTTCTCGCCGGTGCCGTCGATCTCGCCAACCAGGAAGCAGGCACCATCGTCTGGTTCGCCCTTCGGACCGATGAGACTACGTTCTGGATCGTCGACGCCTTTCCCACCCAAGCAGAGCGTCAAGCCCATCTCGATGGCCCGATTGCGGCGGCATTGATGGAGAACGCTGATCGGCTGCTCGCCAGCCCGCCGGAGCTCATGCTCGCCGAGGTGCTCGCATCCAAGGTGCCGGGGAATTAGCGGGTTTCGCCGAACCAAATCCTGACGCCGTCGGGATCGTCGACTCCGAAGACGGTGTCACCCCACGCTTCTCGTTTGAGCTCGCGAGTAACAGAGACTCCGTTTGCCACCAGGTGCTCATGCCACCCCTGAACGTCCTCAACGAAGAACCCGAGCTCGACCCCGCTCGGCCGCGGCCAGGTGTTCCCGGCGGGTGGACCAAGGAGCTGGAGAGTTTCGCCCCCGGAGGCTTCGAGCACCAGACCCGAGCCGGTGTTCCGGTCCCAACTTGTCAACCGGCGGAAGCCGAGCACCCGTTCATAGAACTCCAGCGAACGGGCGAAATCGGAGACGCGGAGCAGCGCTCGCAAACCTTCGACCCGACCGGGGGCGCGGGTTGGCGCCTCCCCGGTGATCACCCGCCGGGCCTCGGCGATGGTAAACCGACCCGCGGTCACCTCCCGTCCGACGACCACCCCGGCCAGTTGCCGGTTTCCGGCTCGCAGGCGGCTGAGGGTGACCAGATCGTTGAGATCGCGTACCCCACCTGATGCGATAACTGGCTCTTCGACCGCGGCCAGAGCTTCAGCGAGGACAGCGAAACCCGGAGGCTCGGTCAGGGCGTCACGCCGGGCCTCGCCGACGAGAAAGGCGGCAGCGCCGGCCGAGGACATCTCCACCAGCACCTCTTCGAGATAGCGACCCGAGTGCCCGGTCCAGCCTCCGGTGACCACTTCGCCGTCACCGAGCACATCAAGGGCAACCACGACCTTGCCGGAGAAGTCACGGCAGGCTTCCCAGACCATGTTCTGGTTCTCGATCGCGGCGGTCCCCATGACTACCCGCCACGCCCCGGCGGTGATTAGGCGGTCGAGCTCTTGCTGGGAACGGACGCCGCCGGCCACCTGCACCGGAAGCGAACAGGCTTTGAGGATCTCGTCGATCAACGGGCGGTTGCGATATTCCCGGCGGATCGCAGCATCGAGATCGACAACATGCAAATAGTCGACGCCGAGCCGCTCCCAGGAAAGACAGCGACCCACCGGGTCGGCATCGAGGTGGACCACTTCGCGCAAATCCCCATGGGTGAGCCGCACCGACCGACCTTCCAAGATGTTGACCCGGGCGTAAAGGTCCATGAGTCATTCTGCCTTTCGCCCGACGCCGGTGTCCTCGATTCGAGGAGTCTTCTAACCGCCGGAGTTACGAGGCTGAATCTGTTGAACTGCCCAAGCGTTGTCATCAGGGTCGGCGAAGTAGACAAACGACCCCCAGGCGAGATCGGCGATGTCACTGACGTCAACTCCGGCGTTCTTGAGATGCGTGTGCGCAGCTTCGATGTCGGTGACCACCATTTGCAGCGTCTTGATCGGTCCTTGATCGTCGGGCACCAACCCTTTGCCAAAGGCAATCGAACAGGCCGAGCCCCGGGGCGTCATTTGCACAAACCGAATGTTTTCGTCGACCGTGTGATCGTGATCAACATTGAGACCAATTTGATCGCGATAGAAGGCGAGAGATTTATCGATGTCTGTGACCGGCAGGACGACGAGCTCTAATTTCCAATCCATCAAGGTTGTTTAGTCGTCGTTGATCGCGAGCGCATCCTCGGCGGCTTCGAGGGTTTGGTCGCCAAGGACCACCGGCGCAAAGAGATCACCGAAACGGGCCAGACGTTCCCAGATGTTGGCGATCGTGAAGTCGCCGTTCCGATGCTTGTCGAGCTCTTCCCAGGTGATCGGCACCGAGATCGGCGCACCGGGTCGCGGGCGGACCGAGTAGACCGAAGCGATGGTCTGACCGTAGGCGTTGCGGTTGTGATCGATGAAGACCTTTCCCTTGCGCCGAGGAATGTCCCACTCCATCGTCAGGTCGCCGGGGTTGGCCGCCACCAGCAGCTTTCCCACTGCTTCGACAAACCGGCGCACGCGGGAATGCGAATACTTGGACTCGACCGGCATGTAGACGTGCAGCCCCTTCGAGCCCGACAGCTTCGGATAGCCGCGCAGGCCGAGCTGCCCCAAGAGCACGTTCAGGAGCTTGGCCCCAGCGATGAGCTGGTCCCACTCAGCCCCTTCGGCAGGGTCGAGGTCGAAGATGACGATGTCGGGTCGATCGAGCGAGCCGGCGCGGGAATGAAAAGGGTGGAGCTCGATGCAGCCCATGTTGGCGAACCACATCAGCGACTCCCGATTCGAAGCGAGCAGGAACTCGGCGTTGCCACCCATCGAATCAGAGGGCACCGTGGCTGTCTCCATCCACGGCGGCTGGTGGCCGGGGGCACGCTTCTCGTAAAAGGTCGGACCGGCGATCCCGTCCGGATAGCGCGACATCGAGATCGGTCGCGCAGCCAGGTGAGGAAGGATCAGCGGGGCCACCGACGCGTAATACTGGATGAGGTCGCCTTTGGTGTACCCCTCGGGAAAGAACGGTTTGTCGAGGTTGGTCAGGCTGAGTGGTCTAGGGCCAGCGACGATGAAACCCTTCCCATCCTTGCGAGCGCGCAATCGATCGGGGAAGTCGACCTTGCCGGAGTCGAGCTTGCGCCCGGCTGCGGTTGCCGGCGGCGGTGACATGACGGTCTCGTTCAGCTCTGCCTGGATCGCGTCATGGCTGGATTCCTCGCGCGCTTCGGAGATGACCACCATTGCCAGATCGGTGGCCAGCGCAGCTTCGATCAGCGGCTTGACCCGCAGGGTTCCCTCGCCGTAGGGCAGATGACGTACTTCACCCCCTGAATTGAAAAGGTTGTCGGTGAACTGGGTTTGGAGCGGATCGATCATCCAACCGGGAAAGCGCTCCTTGATGAATCCGATCACCGACTCGAACGCGGCGGTCGACGTAAGGGCGCCTCCAGTCTGGGCATGGACGTGGGCCCAATCGACGATGGGTCTGATGAAGTTGAACTCCTCAGCGAGGAGGGCAATGTCGCCCAGGGTTCCAACATTTCGCTCGGCACCGCTGGTCTCGAGCCCGAGCCCCACCCCCATGTGCTCGACCTTGGATGTGATCCGCCGGAGCCGTTCCTGGATCATCTCGGTCAATTGCTCAGGATCGCGCCCTTGGGCTGAGCCAAAATGGGCGCAGATGATCCGGCTGCCGAGCGCCCGCCCGAGCTTCATCGTGTGCTCCAACGCGGCGAGACACTGTTTAGCCCGGTCCTCATCTTCGACGGTCAGCACCGCGAAATAAGGGGCATGGACCGAGACCCAAATGTCCCGTTCTCGAGCCAACTCACCGAAGGTACGACACCGAGCTTCCTTCCAAGGGAAAGCGGTTACGAAGGCGAGTTCGTAGGCGTTGTGGCCGCGTGCGACCAAGCCATCGAGGAAAGCGGCGTCCTCCTTGTGCTCGCCCGCCGGCAATCCGGAGACGCCAAACCGTATCTGGGCACACACAACAGCGAGAATAAGGGAGCGACCGCGCGCGGCTTCATCAAGACTGCTGAAACAGCTGGGAAGCTGCGGAGCCTCCTCCATCCAGAACCAGGGCTGTTTCAATGGTGCCGGGCCCGTAGCTCAATCGGCAGAGCAGGGGACTTTTAATCCCAAGGCCAGAGTTCGATTCTCTGCGGGCCCACCGGCCACTAGCCGCACCTGATCCAATCCCACCTCTCCGGCGACGAAAGCCTTCTCGGTGTGGGGCATTGACGGCGTGCGATGGCTAAGTGTGACCGCCTGTTGGGCTCGGCCCGCGGCCATCTGGCAGCGATGCTTCAGAAAGGCGGTAGTGGAGCTGTGACCCTCCAAGTGGCGACCCTCAACGCGATCGAAAGCTCCCACCCGGCGGTTCCATCGGCTTCCAGCCTCTCGATCCGGCGCCGAAGCCCGATCAGCGTTGAGGCCAACTCTTGAGGAGTTGATTGATCGAGAATCTCGGCGCGCAGCCGATCGAGAATCGAATCGAGTGCCTCACCTACATCCACCAACTTCACCTCGCAACAGGTGACCAGTCGGGGCGCTGGCCTACATTGACTCCCGCAATTTATCGAACAACTGTTCGCTTGTAAGTACCTACTTTGAGATTCCTTTAGGCTGGCCCTTGGGAGCTGAGATCCCGACGCTCGATCGCGAAAAGCCTCTTCTGCAAGTGTCGACGCTCGACCTCGTTGAGCGGGAACCCGAGAGCCCGCCGAAAGCCCTCGGCTGCCTCGAAAGATCGCCCGGCGCGGGCGAGGAGCTCGGCGCGAGCGGCGTAAAACGGTTGGTACCCCGCGAGCGAGTCGGCGAGCGGCTCCATCAGCGCCAGGGCGACAGACTCACCCTTTGCCATTCCGACTGCGGCGGCATGATTCAGTGCCACCACCGGCGACGGCCGCAATGCGAGCAGGCGCTCGTATCGCTCAACGATCGCGCCCCAATTGGTTGCCCCATGCGAGGACGCGGCGGTTCCTCGAGATGATGGCTGCCGCCGGACTTGTTCTTCCGGCAGGCCTCAACCAAGTCCGGGTCCTGGCTGCCTGGGCCGCTGCTGGACTGTTGATTCTCATGCTCGGTGCGGCTTTCACACATGCCCGGCGTAACGAGAGGTTCATGATTGTTCCCACAGTCATGCTCGCGATGGTCGCCGCCATCTGCCTGGGGAAGAGTCGGGCCGTACCCTTTCTGAACCGCACAATTTCTCGAATGAGCATCTGAAGAACTTCTATCACCCGTACTACATCAAAGAAATACACGCAGACCGCGAGGCTTCCAAGGCTTCTGTGAGGATTTTCGCGGCCCACAGCCGCGTAAATCCTCACAGTTATCTGATCAGGGCTAGATCACCACCGACGCCGTTAGCCGCGGCCATCGGACCGAACCTACGCCTATTTGGGGTTAGGTCGGAGAACCTACGGGCTGTCGGTAGCGTTGTACTGGCACATGAGAATTCGGGCTGTCGTCCTGGTGCTCGCATCGGTGCTCTTTGCCTGCACACCGAGCAATGAGGCCACGACGACGACCTTGCCCGTCACGCCGACCTCGCCGACGTCGCCGGTGGCTGCTCCCGTAGCCGTAACGCCGACGATCCCCTTCAGCACCGCAAACCCGAGTCAAACGCCCGAAGACGCCGCCCGCGACGGGGTCGTGCCGCTGATTGCAACGGCGCCCGTCGAGCTGCGAATCAATGGTCAGCTCGCCGCCGGCGACTCGGGCTGGAGCTGGGTCGCCTCGCGCTTGACCGAGGACTTCGTCACCCTCACGGATGCCTCCAATTGCCATCTTGCGCAGCCCCTCTCGGCACCAGCCGCGAGCCGTGGGCGCGAATACGGCGAGTTGCTCCTCATGGAGGGAGATCGGATATTTCGCGCGTTCCCCATGCCCGGGTCGCCGCTGAGTTGGCTCTATCTCGCCAACGAGGCGGCGTACACCGGTCACATTGGCGACGGCGCCATCCCACATTCCACGATCATGCGGATCGACCGAGTCACACTCGACACCGAGGTATGGCTGTTCGGGGATTCGGCCGACTTGGCGTCAGAAACGTTTCCGACCACCTGGCACCGCACACTTGCGACCACAGGTTACGAGCAACTTGTCGGCTTCGCTCCGAGCTTTGACGGGCTGGCGGTCGAATCCTTGCCGGACGGCGTAAGGATCGATCTCGACGCCATCCGCGGTCTCTTCGATCCAACTCAGGTAGTTTCGCACATCGGGTTGGTATTGGTGGAGGGTGTGACCCGATGCGGAATCACTTGTTTTGAGATCACTTTTCGCCCGACGACGTCAACAGCGAAATGGGTGTATCCGCTCGAGATACCCCTGGCCGAAGCCGAGACCATCACCGTCGACTGTGGCGCCGAGCCAGCGGAGATCGCGGTCCAGCCCGTCAAAGGACTCGACCCGACATGGAACGGCCGGACCACCGGCTGTGAGGCGGTGCTGGCATTCGGAAGATGGGCGTGGTACTCGCACTACTTCCACCTCGAAACTGACGACTCCTTGCGGTTCACACAGACTCCAGGTCCGTGGGCTGATCCCAGTCTCAACTACGAGGGATGCTTCGGCGACCCTAATGCGCGCCCTGTTTGTGACATGGGCCACGAAAGCCAACCGATTACCTACACAACGATCGAGTCCGTCACTGCCGAGGGAACCAACCTCACGATCAAAGGCACCGAGTGGGATATCCGCTGGGGTGGTGAGTACGACGTTCGTGGACCAATCGGCAGACTCACTTTGAACATCGGGTGCGGCACTGCTATCGATGGCGAAAGTGAGCGCGGGGAGAACTGGACCCGGTACATGGACGCCTGCCTGACAGCCGAGTTGTTTGCGGATGGCGAGTCGTTCCCAGGTATCTACGCCGTGTACGGAGACGGCGCCGGAATCATCTGGGGCCTCGAGCATATTGCCGCTATTCAGCTCCCCTGAACTGGGATCGCCCGTGTCGGCCTCTCGTTGAGTCCGAACGGCCAACGTCCCGGCGGTCCTTGGCAAGCCTTGGGACTAGCCCTGGTGCCGTTCGTCGCCCTTGGGTTGGGACGCTTCGCCTACGGTCTCCTCCTCCAGCCGATGAGGAGCGATCTTGGCTGGACCTACACCGACGCGGGTCTCCTCACCACCTCCAATTCGATCGGGTATCTCATCGGGGCCTTTGCCGCCTCGAAGGCGATCCGTCGGGTCGGAGCCGTCCGCGCGGTTCGCATCGGTCTATGGGGAATGGCGGCTTCGCTACTCGTCAACGGGCTCACGGGTGCGTTCGTTCCGATGCTGGCCATTCGCTTGGCGACGGGTGTGTTCGGTGCGGTGGCCTTCGTCGCCGGCGGAGTGCTCGCAGCCCGGCTTTCAGCCACCGACGTGCGGTGGACTTTGGTGGCTTACCCGGCTGGTGCCGCAGCAGCCATTGCAGTCACCGCCATCGTTATCCCGCAGATCGTCGTCGCCGATTCACAGTGGCCGCTCGGCTGGTTCTTCATGGCTGGGCTTGCGGTCGTTTGCGCGCTGTCCTTTGGAACATTGTTGGGAAGACTTCGGGACTCTGAACGAGGCACTGAGTCTGTTGCCAAGACTCCTGCGCGCCTGCCTCGCCCTGAACTCGCCTACGGATTGTTCGGGTTGGGCTACATCGCCTACGTCACCTTCGCGGTTGCTTACCTCGAAGACGGCGGCGCCACTCCGACAAATGTGACCGCCTTCTGGCTGGTGCTGGGCATTGCCGCCATGGCAGCCACGATCCTGTGGAGGCGGATGGAGTCGGTCGGCCGCGATCGTTCGGTTTTGGCTACCACGATCGGCGGATGCACGTTAGGAGTAACCGTGCTCATCATCGGTCGCACTCTCCCTTTCGCTATGGCCTCGGCGCTCTTCTTTGGTGCCAGTTTCCTCGCCACTGTCACCGCCGTGACCACCCTCGCCCGTGATCGACTGCCGGAGTCGGCCTGGGCGGCGGCGATCGGCCGCCTGACCGTGGTATTCGGCTTTGGTCAGATTCTCGGACCTGTGATCGCTGGGCTTTTCGGCGATTCTCGATCGGGGCTACGCGCTGGGCTTGCCTTTTCCGCCATCACCCTTGCAGCGGGCACGCTCGTAGCGCTGTCGATCAGGCCGCTACCGCCGAACGCGTCCAATGCCTAGCTCCCCGAAAGGGGCATGACGATGCGAAGATCGGTGCTGACCGCCAACCGATCGAAATCCGAATCCGAATGCAAAATGGGCAGGCTCTCTCGGATACAAACCGATGCGATCAGGCAGTCGAGTGTTCTCCGGATCGTTTGTCCCCGTCGTCGAGCCTGTCGATACAAGTAGGCCGCTCGTCGAAAGTCATCAAGACTCCCGAGCTCGAAGACATCAAAGTGACTCATTTGGCGATCGAGCGACGTCGCCGCCGCTACTGAGGTCATGCCTTGAAGGAGCTCTGCCAAGATGACATCGGTGATTCCGACCCCCTCGTCGGATTCAATCAGCCCGACCAATCGCTCGACTTGTCGACTATCCGCTCCCCGGAAAAAGTCGATCCACACGCTGGTATCGACAATGGTCACGGCTTCTGTCCCGCTCTCGATCGATCAAGGTCCCCCTCCCATTCGATCTTGCCTTTCAGCCGCAGCATCCCTTGCCGCTTCTTGCGCCGCACCAAATCTCGCAGCGCATACTCGACAGTTGCTTTTTTGGTCCTAGTCCCGGCGACCAGAGCCGCTTCGTTCAACAGATCGTCGTCGATGTCGATGTTGGTTCTCATGATGATCCCATCGTACACATTGTTGCCGTGTTGATGTGTAGAGGGTTTCTCTACGGGGGGAGTACGGTTCAGACACGACGCGTGAAAGTAGGTGGGAGCGTGAGCACGGCAGCCGATGGCAGACTCCGAGTCGAGACCACTCAGAAGCGGGTCCGGACCTACCTCGGCGGCGACCTGGTAGCTGACACCAGGCAGGCGCGGCTGGTGTGGGAAGTGCCCTACTACCCCGCCTATTACGTACCGTCAGAAGACATCCAGGTGGACTTGGTTGCGTCTTCGAAGGTATCCCACTCACCCAGCCGAGGAGATGCCCGGCACTACACGATCAAAGCCGGTGGGAAGGAAGCCCCGGACGCCGCCTGGCAGTACGCCGACTCCCCAATCGAGGAACTTCGCGACCTGATCCGCATCGATTGGAACGCCATGGACGGATGGTTCGAGGAAGACGAGGAGGTCTTCACCCATCCCCGCGATCCGTACAAGCGAATCGACGTCCTTCCCTCCTCCCGGCAGGTTCGGGTTGAGGTCGACGGTGTTGTGCTCGCCGACTCGACCAACGCCCACGTCCTCTTTGAGACCACCCTCCCTGCGCGCTGGTACATCCCCAAGGTCGACGTCCGCATGGACTTGCTCATTCCAATCGACAAAGTGAGTCACTGCCCCTACAAGGGACAGGCGCAGTACTGGTCAGTACAAGTGCGTGACAACCTCATCCCTGACCTGGCGTGGTCATATCGAGCCCCGTTCCCGGAGAGCATCAAGGTCGCCGGCTTGGTCTGTTTCTACAACGAAACGGTCGATCTTTTCATCGACGACGAGCTCCAGCAACGGCCCGAGACGCCGTTCAGCAAGCAGAAGAGATAGACCTCTAGCTCGCCCCGAGGTCGAAGCGGATTAGGGAGATTCGTCTCGTGCCAAAGGGAAAACAGCTAGCAAGCCATCCGCGGTTATAGCGAGGTGACTTTTCGGAGGTGGGCTCGGGATCGGCTGCCACGTCGAACCATCGAACCAGGCGATACCGAAACAAAACCCAACAACTCCGAAGGATGCTGCGACCGAGCGGGGATAGCAATTGCCTTCGTCCATCGGCACCGGCTCCAGGTGAGTCCAGCCTTCCGCAATCGATAGTCGAGCCGATTCGAGGTCGTAGTTCCAGGCGAGGAGATCTCCCTGTGGTGTCCATACCACCGTGGATGCTTGCCCATCGATGGGGATCTTGGGGAGCGTTTCCCATCCTCGATCTGGCGTCAACGCAAAGACCAAAGGCGAGCGCTCACCAATCACATTGTTGTTCTCGTCTTGTTGGGTTCCGGCCACAATCAGGCGGACTCCATCCGTGGTGACACCCCCGACCGAGATTGGTGCTGGCACCGGCTCCAACTCTCGCCATTTTCCGTCGAGGTTGAGCGCCGCGACGCTGGAGGTGGCGACCCCGGTGCGGGCCGCCGCGTCGACGACGTAGAGTTCCCGATCGATAACTGACGCGCCCAGAACGTAGCCAGCGGAGGGTCTCGCGTCCGCTTGGGTCCAAATGCCGATCGCGGGTTCGAAGATCCAAGTCTCGGGCGATCCCTCGGCTCCAAATACCAATGGGTCGCCGGCTGGCAATGCATGCGCACCACCGCAACAGAACTCGTCGATGGAGATCGGCGCCGCCGCGGCGGATTCCCAGGTTCCGTCGGAAGCGACTACGTGGGAGCTCTCTGTTTGCAGGATGATGACCTGTTTATCGACGGTCGTGACAATCGCACCGCCCACGATTCCAAATGAAAGATCGGCCACGACAGACCAACCCTCGGAAGCTTCGCCCATATCGAGCGCGAAGTCGACCTGGCGAACGATGACACCTGGGAAGGTCTCAAGAGTCGCAACCCAGTCATCCGTGGGGCTGTCTGCAAACTGGGAATGAGCCCGAAGGCCACCCGATCGCCCCCAGGAGATCCGTGTCGTTCGCCTCGGCGAAGGTTCGTGCCAAAGACGCAACCATTTCCGAGAGCACATAGGTGTAACCCTCAAATTCAGCTATCTCCTGGGGTCCCAGCTTCCGGTCGAAGGTGAGCTCTGCCTCCGCGGGAACCAGAGCAACGACTCCGATGCGATCCGCGTCCGGCTCAAGCGCTCCCTTGAGCTTGCTCTCGAGAAACGCATCGATGTCAAATGGTTTCGGATCGTTCGAATCGGCTAGCCAAGCGACCGAAAGCACCACTGCCAGGGTCGCCATGACCGCGACGATCCCAGCGGCGACGGGTGTTTTCATTGCTTGTTAGTCGCCGTGTGCTGGCGAAGAGTTCAGACGGGGATCGGCTGATCGGGTCGTTTCTCCGCCGTCACCGGGAGTCGGGGGTTCCCGAAGAGGGCACCGACCCGAGCGTCCCAACTTGATGTCACGGCAACTACCAATGCCGGCAGCAGCGCGGCCCACCAGAGCGGATGGCCGGATGTCCAGCGGGCGTCGATCGGAAGGCACCACGGTCGCCACTGCTCGGGAACCAACCAAGAAGCGGCGTAAAGGACCAGTAGTCCCGGAGCGGCGAACCTGCCCGGTTCGGGATCCCAACGCTTGGCAATCACAGACGCGATTGCTAATCCCCAGATGGCAATCGTTGCGGCTTCGAGGAGGAGCCGGCCGATAGGGCCCCCACGTCTCATTCGCCCCGGTATTGCTTGGCTCGACGCCAAACCGCGACGAAGGTGTCCTGGACGGCCTCGTCGACCAATGCGGGATCGCTCAGCCGGTGCGAAAGCCGGACTGTCAGCCAGGGCGCATGACGTTGATGAAGCTCTCGCAGCGCCTGCGCTTGTCCCCTCGGCGATCGCGGCCAGGAGCTCCACATCCGTCATCGACACTTTGTCGTGACGGCGGCTCCTATCGGTTCACGCCTTTTCGCGACCAATCGGTACCGCCCAAGGACCGATTTGGTCGCGAAAACGGGGCCTTCTGTGGGATCTGGGCTCGGGCAACCTTATGAGGAACCCGCACTGTGGCGGAACGACGCCAGATCTCCCCCTGATGTCTGGCGAATCAATGGGGCAGAGATCGTAAGCCTCGTATGTGGCATCAACCTCGGCCGACCGTCGCTTGGCGAAGAATTCTTCTATCGCTTCATCGATGAGGGCCGCGTCGAGCAATCCCCAGCAAGTTGGATCGCCCTCGCAAGCCTTGCTTCACTCACCACACCCATAGTCTGGCAGTTCGGCCAAGTGACCCTCACCAATCTAGGTTGCGATCATCAAGGCAGTTACCAAGAGCCCGGGCCTAAGGGCCTTCTGGAAGTTTCACCGTTATTTGCTGCGCCTGACCAAGGGGCGTTGGTTCAACCGGATAGGCCCGGGTCGGCAACTTCTACTTACCACCCAGGGACGCAAGACCGGAGAAGCAAGATCGGTGGGCCTGAGCTACATGATCGACGGCGACCGCTGGATCGTGGTCGGATCGAATGCCGGTGAGCCCCAGCATCCGGCTTGGTGGCTGAATCTTCTCGCCGATCCCAACGCGTCGATCGCGATCGAAGGCAGGTCGGTTCCAGTGACCGCGCACGAGCTGGAAGAGCCGGAACGCACCGATGCCTTCTCGCGTTTTGTGTCGGAGCTTGGCGAGAGCTACCTCGAGTACCAACAGCGGACCACCCGCCGGCTCCCGGTCGTTGCGCTAAGCAGGACAACGATGTGACGATCGAACTTGCGGCCGAGGTGTTAGCCGCACATTTACCAATTCTCGCTTTCACCGGTGCCGGGGTATCGACCGAGTCGGGGGTGCCCGACTTCAGAGGTCCAAACGGTCTGTGGACCAAGATGGACCCGGCCGATTTCACGATCCAGAAGTATCTGAGCGATGCCGAGCGTCGCCAGCGAGGATGGAAGCTCCATGCCGAGGGACAGTTGTGGGGAGCCCGGGCGCTGCTCGAACCCAACCGGGCCCACCTAGCTCTCGCCGAGCTCTACCGCGCCGGGAAGCTCATCGGATGCGTGACCCAGAACGTCGATGGCCTCCACTTGAAGGGCGGTTTGCCCGGAGAGGTGGTGGCCGAAGTCCACGGCCACGTCCGTACGGTCCGCTGCCTCGACTGCGAGGCCACCTGGCCGACCGAGACAATTCTGGTCCGCGTCGACCAGGGCGAAGCCGAACCCCGCTGTGAAGAATGTGGGGGAATTATCAAGACGACGACGGTCATGTTCGGAGAGCAGCTGGTCTCGGAAACGATGGAAAAGGCCTGGCGGCTCGCCGAAGGATCGAACTCCGTCTTGGCGATCGGGACGACCCTCGGAGTGTGGCCGGCGGCAGAAATCCCCTGGGCGATGTCCCAGAGCGGGAAGCCCCTGGTCATCATCAACCAGGGTGAAACCGAAATGGAGCGGGTGGCGAATGTGCGCCTCGAAGGCGGAGCGGGTGAGACGATGGAGCAGCTCACCAGCCTCTTAATTCGCTGACATTTGCCCACTTCACCTCATAACGTCTGCCCTATGGCTGACGAGTTCCGCCCGACCAAGGAATCAGACCTTCCCGAGCTCTTCGAACTGCAGCGCCGGGTGGAGGTCCACGACAACATCCCCGTGGTCACGCCCTGGAAAGAGTTCGAGGAGGTCAAGGACGATCCATCAACCGACCTCGCCAAGGACATGGTGATGGTGGTGCGCGACGGCAAAGCGATCGGCTACGGCCGCTTCTGGTATCGACCATCCGAAGACGGCAGTCATGCCAGAGGTCATGCCATTGGCGCCGTCGACCCGGCCTTTCGACGGCAAGGTGTGGGAAGTCAGATCCTCACCTGGACCATCGCCCGAGGCACGGAGTCACTGGCAACGGCCCCAGCCCACCAGGAGCGATTCATCCGCACCCATGTCTACGACTTCGAACACGAGGCGATCGCCTTGTACGAACGGCATGGTTTCAAACCGATTCGCTACTACGCCGAGCTCATCCGTCCGTTGCCCGAGCCGATCGAGGTGCCGGAATCGAACGGTGTCGACATCGTCGAATGGGACGACGATCGCTCAGAAGAGGTGAGACAACTGATGAACCTCGCGTTTCGGGATCATTGGGGGAGCACCACGGTTGACGCGGTTAACTGGGAGCATCGCATTCGGCGCGCCGGCAATCGGCTCGATGCCACCTATCTCGCCTTGGTCAATGGCCGGATAGTTGGAGCTTCGATGAACGCGCACTACCCGAGCGACCAACAGCTGACGGGACGGCTTGACGGCTGGATCGCAACCCTGGGCACCCATCCGGAATTTCGCAAGCGAGGAATCGCCTCGGCCCTGGTCGAAATCTCTTGCGAGCAGTTCCGAGAGCTGGGTTGGGACCACGCCATGATCGGAGTCGACAGCGAGAATCCCACCGGCGCGTACGGCCTCTACCAAGGTCTCGGTTTTCGGCCTCTCTACCGGCTGACCTCACATCAGCTTCAGGTCTGAGAACCATCCCGCTGACGGCGCGACTGAGCTCTTAGCTCGATCACGACTACGCCCGCTACCAAGAGCATGCTCGCGATCACACCGGTAAACAGCACGACTCGGCTTGACGGTCGGGTTGGGTCAACCTTAAGAAGAAGCTCTGCCAAAGCGGGAGTATTGGCCGGACAACAGGTGAGTAATCGCGATCCCTCGACTTCAACGACGTCGCCTGGCGCCCCCTCCCACTCGCTTAGTTGGAAGCCGAATCCTCCGAGGGCAGGCGTTGCGGCCGACAGGATCAACAAGGTCAACACGACCTGGGTAAGTCGGGTCACACCTTTGATCGTCCGCCTCGTTCAGTTTATGGGCAAAGCGGCGATCTGAAAAGAGCCCAGGCCGGGTAGCCTCAAAAATCGGAGGTGATCTGAATGGGCTACAAGCCGCCGCTCCAAGACATCGAGTTCACTCTCGCCAACATCGCTGATCTCGAATCGATCGCGAAGCTGAACGGTTTCCAACACGCCGACCCGGCCACCGTGAGCGGAGTTCTCGAAGAAGCAGGGCGGTTCTTCTCCGAGGTGATCGCGCCCCTCAACCGAATCGGCGACCAGCAGGGCAGCCAGCTCCAACCCGACGGCACCGTCAAGACGCCCGAAGGTTTCAAAGCCGCCTACGCCAAATTCGTTGAGGCCGGGTGGGGCGGCGTCCACATCCCCGAGCAGTGGGGCGGCGGCGGCATGCCTTACACAGTCGGCGTGGTGGTCCAGGAGATGTTCAAGTCAGCCAATATGGCGTTCTCGCTCTGCCCGCTCTTGACCCAGGCGTCGATCGAGGCGTTGATAAGCCACGGATCCCCCGAGCAGCAGACGCAATATCTCGAAAAGCTCGTCTCCGGCGAGTGGAGCGGGACGATGTGCCTCACTGAGCCTCAGGCCGGCTCCGATGTTGGCGCTCTCTCGACCAGGGCTGAACCACAAGAGGACGGCACCTACCGACTCTTCGGGCAGAAGATCTTCATCACCTGGGGCGAGCACGACATGTCCCAGAACATCATCCATCTCGTCCTCGCCCGCACTCCCGGGGCCGCGCCGGGCACGAAGGGAATCTCCTTGTACCTTGTCCCCAAGCTCGTCCCCGACGCTGAGGGAAATCCGGGTGACGTCAATGATCTGAAGGTCATCTCGATCGAGCACAAGATGGGCATCCATGCCTCCCCCACCTGCGTGCTGTCCTTTGGCGACAAGGGCGAGGGGGCAGTCGGCTACCTCATCGGGGAAGAGCAATCGGGGATGCGGTACATGTTCACGATGATGAACACGGCTCGAGTTGGGGTGGGGGTTGAGGGTTTGTCGATCTCCGAGGCCGCCTATCAGAAGGCGCGGGAGTTCGCTCAGGTTCGCAAGCAGGGCCGCGAGCTTGGTTCGACTGAGGACGTGGCGATCTTCGAGCATCCGGATGTGAGGCGGATGTTGTTGACGATGCGCGCCTACAAGGAGGCGGTCCGCGGCCTGATCTACATGAACGCCCGACAGGTCGACGTGGAGCGCCACGCCGAGTCACCGGAGGAGCGAGAGCAAGCGAATGAAATCGTGGCCTTGCTCACCCCGGTAACCAAGGCGTGGTCGACCGATGTCGGGGTCGAAATGGCTTCTCTCGGGATCCAGGTGCACGGAGGAATGGGCTTCATCGAAGAGACGGGTGCCGCGCAGTTCTATCGAGACATTCGCATCGCCCCGATCTATGAAGGAACGAACGGGATCCAATCGATCGATCTGGTGACTCGCAAGCTCGGCATGCGCCAGGGAGGGGTGGCGCGTGATTTGTTCGACCGGATCGAGTCAGACGTGGTCGCGGCCGGAGCGCAACTCGCCGAAATCGGCGCGCCGCTGCTGGCGGCCCTGTCCGGACTCCGCGAGGCCACCGACCATCTCCTCGCTGCCGACGATCCCAACGAATCCCTCGCCGGCGCCACTCCTTACCTCGAGATGTTCGGTCTGGTCATCGGCGGTTGGGTCCACCTCCAATCGGCTGTCGCCGCGCAGGCCGGGTTGAAGAACGGCGACGATGCTTTCTTGAGCGGCCGACTTGGTCTGGCTCGGTTCTACAACACTCAGATCCTTCCGCAGGCACTGGGTCTTCTCTCGTCGGTCACGGCACCAAGCACGCAGCTCGACGGCGCCTTCCTTTAGGGATGGACCTGGCCGGGAAGGTGACGGTGGTCACCGGCGGCGCCAGCGGGATCGGGGCGGCGCTGGCAAAGGCGTTTGCCGCTCAAGGAGCCCAGGTGGCGGTGGCCGATCTCAACCGACCCGGTGCTGAAGAAGTGGCCGCGGCCATCGGCGGAATTGCGCTCGAAACCGACGTCTCGCAGGAACCGAGCACCAAAAAGCTGATCGACACAGTCGAAGACGTTCTCGGACCTGTCGATCTCTTCTGCGCCAACGCCGGTATCGCCTTCGCCGGATCGGAGCAGAGTCCGGACGAGGATTGGGACCGGATGTGGCGAGTCAACTTCCTCTCGCATGTCTATGCCGCGCGTTATCTCATCCCGCGGTGGACCGGGCGCGGTGGCGGTTACTACCTCGCCACCGCGTCGGCGGCGGGACTGCTGACGAATCTCGGCGCGGCCCAGTACGCGGTTACCAAACACGCGGTTGTGGCGTTTGCCGAATGGATGTCAATCACCTACGGCGACCAAGGGATCAAGGTGTCGTGCCTGTGTCCGCAAGGTGTTCGCACGCCGATGCTCGACCTCGTCGGCGAGGTGACGGAGCTGTTGCGAGCCACCGCGGTCACTCCCGAGCAAGTGGCCGCGGACGTCGTTGCCGCGATCGCCGAGGAGCGGTTTCTGATCCTGCCTCATCCCGAAGTCGCCCGCTACGAGCAGCGCCGGGTAGCTGACCGCGACGAATGGCTGGAAGCTATGCGACAGCTCGGTCGTAACCTGAAGGGGTGAACAAGCGACGAGTTGCCGTCACCGGCCTCGGCATAGTCTCCGGACCGGGGATCGGGGTCGATGATTTCTGGGCCGGCCTGAAGATGCCGCCCATCGTTGGCGAGCACCACGAGATCGAAAACTGGGACGCCGAAAAGTGGATGCCGAAAAAGGAAGCACGGCGTGTCGACCGATTTGCGCAGATGGCCTTGGTGGCAACCGAGGAGGCGCTCGCCCAAGCCGGCGAGCTCACCGCCACACATGATCGGGTAGCAGTCCCGGTCGCCAGTGGGATTGGGGGGCTGGAAGCACTCGAGGAGCTAGTCGAGCTCGCCTATTCGCAGGAGCGGCGCCCTTCACCGCTTTTGGTCCCGATGATGATGTGCAATGCCGCTGCCGCCGCGATCTCGATCAAGCACGGCTTTGGAGGACCCATCACCACCCAGGTGGTTGCCTGCGCCGCCGGGGGCCAGGCGATCATCGACGGGATGCGGGCAATCCAATGGGGGTACGCCGATGTCGCGATCGCAGGCGGGGCCGAGGCCGCGATTCGGACGCCTTCGATTGCCGGATTTGTCTCAGCGCGGGCCATGTCGCCGACCTTGACCGCGCGCCCGTTCTCGGTCGATCGAGATGGGATGGTGCTGGGCGAGGGCGCGGCGATTCTGGTCTTGGAGGAATGGGAGATGGCCGAGGCCCGCGGCGCCATCATCCTGGCCGAGATGACAGGTGGGGCGGCGACCGGCGATGCCCATCATCTCACCGCTCCTCATCCCGCGGGCGCCGGGGCCGAACGAGCGGTGCGTCTGGCTATTGCCGACGCCGGCCTCGAGCCCGGTGACATTGGCTATGTCAACGCCCACGGCACCGGGACCGAGCTCAACGACAGCACCGAGGGCGCGGTCATCAGCCGGGTGTTCGATGAGCAGCCTCCGGTGTCGTCGATCAAAGGCGCCACCGGCCATGCCCTCGGGGCAAGCGGAGCGATCGAAGCCGTGACCGCGGTGCTGGCCATTAGAAGGCGAGAGCTCCCGCCCAACTTCGGCTTGACCACCCAGGACCCCGGGATCCCTCTTACCGACATCGTCCTCGAGCCGCGGCCGTTCACGCCGGCGCCGGTGGTGTCGAACTCATTTGGGTTTGGCGGGCACAACACCGTCCTCGTCGTATCGCCTCCGCCCTCCTAATCTGATCTCGAAAGCACGGGAGCCTTTGGGCTGAGAGGGAGATCACCGATCTCCGACCGTAGGAACCTGATCCGGGTAATGCCGGCGTAGGAAAGGATTGCGTGAAGCGCTTCGCCGTTTTGGTAGTCATTCTCTTCGCGGGGTCGGCGTGCGCTGATCAGCCCGCCGAGCCAGTGACTCTCACCCTGATGGCCCATGAGTCGTTCGCCGAGGCTGTCGACGAAACGACGTTCGCGGCTTTCACCGAGGCCACCGGCATCAGTGTCGAAGTTCTGGCGTCGGGCGACGCCGGCGCCATGGTCAATCAGGCCATCCTCACCAAGGACAACCCTCTCGCCGACGTCCTCTTCGGCATCGACGACACCTTCTTGCAAAGAGGGCTCGACGAAAACATCTTCGAATCCTTTGTTAGCGAACACGTGGGCGACATCCGACCCGAGCTGCTCCCCGCCACTGACGCCGTGACCCCGGTCGACTTCGGCGATGTCTGTCTCAACTATGACAAGGAAGTGTTCACAGCACCGCCGGCGACTCTGGATGACCTGCCGGAGTTTGCCGATCAACTGGTGGTCGAAGACCCGTCATTGTCGTCGCCGGGGCTCGCCTTCCTGCTGGTGACCATCGAGCGGTACGGCGAGGGAGGGTGGCAGGACTATTGGAGACAACTGCGCGACAACGGGGTGCTGGTCGCCTCGGGTTGGACTGAGGCCTACTACGGCGAGTTCTCCGGAGGGGCGGGTGAGGGCACTCGACCGCTGGTGGTTTCCTATGCCTCGTCACCGCCCGTCGAAGTCTTGTTCTCGGACCCACCGGTCACCGAGGCGCCGACCGGGGTGATCACCGACGGTTGCTATCGCCAGACAGAGTTCGCCGGGGTCCTCGCCGGAACCGAGCATCCGGTAGAAGCAGGGATGCTGATCGACTTCATGCTCTCGCCCGAGTTCCAGGTCACCATCCCCTTGACTTGGTTCGTGTATCCCGCCAACTCCACCGTTGAACTACCTGAGGTCTTTGTCAAACATTCGACAGTTCCGGATAACGCCATCACGGTGGACCCGGAGATCATCGAAGAGAACCGAGAAAGATGGCTGACCGAGTGGGCCGATCTCTTCGCCTGACCAGCTGGTGGGTCTGGGTCCTGCCGGTTGCGTTCCTCGGCTACTTCTTCCTCTTCCCTGTGCTCCGAGTGCTCGTCTATTCGCTCGACGAAGGCGCGTTCGCCGCGCTGACCCGACCTCGATTCGTGAGCTCGACCTGGTTCACGACCTGGCAGGCGCTGGTGTCCACCGTGCTGACGCTGCTGGCCGCGTTGCCGTTGACGTGGGCTCTTTCCCGTTTCAATTTTGCGGGCAAGTCGCTCATCCGGGCGTTGGTGACGATCCCGTTCGTCCTTCCCACGGTGGTCGTTGGAGCCGCATTTCTCGGGCTGATGCCGCGTGGAGTCGGAGCGATCCTCGCTGCCCACGTCTTCTTCAACGTCGCAGTCGTGGTGCGAACCGTGGGTGGGGTCTGGAGCCGGATCGATCGCAAATTGGAAGAAGCCGCCCGGGTGCTGGGCGCGTCGCCCTTACGGGCTGTCTGGTCGGTGACTTTCCCTTTGCTACGCCCGGCGTTGCTGTCGGCGGCCGCGATCGTTTTCCTTTTCTGTTTCGCCTCGTTCGGCGCGGTACTCATCCTCGGTGGTGGACGCCTGCGGACCATCGAAGTGGAGATCTACCAACAGGCCGTCAACTTTGGTGCTTTGCCGGTGGCGGCGGCGCTGGCTGTGGTGCAACTCGGGTTTGTGGTAATCGCCCTCTGGGTGTCGTCGCGCTGGCAACGACACACCAGCATTGACTTGGCGGCGGAGACGGCATTGCCCCAACCGCGAGGACGACATGGGGCAATCGTGTCATTGATCGTGGTGATGAGCCTCGCCCTGCTTTCGTTGCCGATCTGGGCGCTGATCCGCGCTTCGTTCGGGGGATGGTCATTCTCGGCCCCCGGCCAAAGCCTCGACCCGCTGCAAGCCATTGGCAACTCACTGCTCTATTCGTTCATCGCGACTGTCATTGCCACCGTGGTAGGGGTGCTTGCAGCGCGGGCTGTCGCAGCGAGTCGGAGTCGAGCGAGCTCCCTCTTCGACACTGGCCTCATGCTTCCCCTCGGCACCTCAGCAGTAACGATCGGATTTGGCTTCTTGCTCGCTCTCGACTGGCCAGTTGATTTGCGCGGCACTTCGGCCCTGGTTCCCCTGGCGCATGCGCTGTTGGCTGTGCCGTTCGTGGTGCGGGCGGCGCTGCCCTTGTTACGTTCGATTCGTCCGCAACTGCGGGAAGCCGCGGCCGTGCTCGGAGCGTCACCCGCCCGGGTGTGGCGTGAGATCGATTTCCCCATCGTTGCGCGGGCGGTGATGGTGGGCGCGGGTCTGGCGGCGGTGGTTTCGCTCGGCGAGTTCGGGGCGACCTCGTTCGTGGTCCGCCCGTCGAGCGTCACCGTGCCGACGCTCATCTTCCGCTTGCTCGGACGGCCAGGAACCTCTTCATACGCGCAGGCCATGGCCCTGGCGGTGGTGTTGGCAGCGATGACTGCGGTCATCGTGCTCGTGATCGATCGCCTGCGAGGCGAGCAGGCCGGGACGTTCTGATGCTGCAAGTGGAAGAGGTCGCTGTGCGCTTCGGGGAAAAGGTCGCCCTCGATCGAGCCTCACTCGAAGTGGGTTCTCGGGAGACGATCGCGCTCCTCGGCCCCAGTGGCTCCGGCAAGTCGACCTTGTTGCGAGCGATCGCAGGTCTCGAGAGGCTTGATAGCGGCAGAATCGCCTTCGACGGCCAGGACCTGTCGAACATTCCCACCCATCAGCGGCAGTTCGGGCTCATGTTTCAGGGATATGCCCTCTTCCCCCATCTCACGGTGGCGCAGAACGTCGCTTTCGGGCTCCGGATGCAGGGACTGGCTGAGGAGCGAGCCATCAAGGCGCTGGCCATGGTCGGTCTTTCCGATTTGGCGTCGCGCTCAGTCGACCGTCTCTCCGGAGGTGAACAACAACGGGTGGCTCTGGCGCGCACCCTGGTGACCGAGCCGCGCCTGGTCATGTTGGACGAGCCGGTGGGCGCCCTTGACCGTCAGCTTCGTCGACGGCTCATCGCGGAGATGCGGGAACTGCTTGACGGGCGGTGTGTCATCTACGTGACTCACGATCACGATGAGGCTCGCTCGATCGCCGATCGCATAGCGCTGCTGCATGAAGGTCGAGTCGTGCAGACAGGCACCTATGACGAGCTTTTAGCCGAGCCTGCGAGTCCGTGGGTGAGCGAGTTCCTGGCCGGCTAACTAGATCGATCTCATCAAATCGGCGAAATCCGGAGGTGGCCGCGTTGGGCGCCCGTTGAGATTGGTGAAAGCGGCGCGCAGGTCGAGAGTGGCGATGCGATCGTCACCACGACGAATCTCCTGTGACCAGCGGGAGCTGGCGCGCCCGATCTCGGCCACTGTGGTCGAGATGATCAGGTCCTCATGCAGGGTCGCCGGTTCGAAGAAGTGAGCGGTGAGCTCGATCAGAACGATCTGAAAGCCGCGCCGCTGCATGACGTCGAGCCCCAACCCCACCTCGGCGAGAGCTTCGACCCGGGCCGCCTCGAAGTACTGGAGATAAGAAGTGTGGTTGACGTGGTTGTAGGGATCGAGCTCGTAGAAGCGCGGGCGGAGCGCGAACTGATGGGACATTGGTTGGGGCTTACTCGTGCTGCGCGATGCAAAACTCGTTGCCGTCGGGATCGGCCATCACCCGCCAGGCGAAGCCGGGAATCTGTTGATCGTCGAGGTGTGATCCACCCAGGTCGACTATCTGCTTCGTGGCTTTCTCCAGATCGCCGACACTCGTGTCGAGGTGGAGGCGCCGCCGCCCTTCGGTCGGGTTCGACACCTGCTGGAAGTTGATCGACACCCCACCCTTGCGTTGGGGATGCAAGAAGATGAACCCGGGAAACTCGTTTCGGATCTCGACTCCGAGCACCTGCGACCAAAACTTGGCGAGCTTCGAAGCGTCCGTGGTGTTGATCATCACCCCGTGGACTCGAACGGTGGGCTGGTCATCCATGCTTTGCCTTCCTGCTTGCTGCCTACGCTGACTCGATGCGTGCCTGGTTGCTCGACGACACTACGGGAATTGATGCCCTTCGGCTCGGCGAGGTGTCAGATCCGGAGCCGGGACCCGGCGAGGTGCGGGTGCGGATGCGAATCGCGGGATTGAACCATCTCGACGTCTGGGTCACCCAGGGCTTGCCGAAACCGAAATCGCTCCCACACATCCTGGGCGGAGACGGCGCCGGAGTCGTCGACTTGATCGGCGAGGGCGTGACCGAATGGGCACCGGGCGACGAGGTGATCGTCAATCCCTCGCTTTCCTGCGGAGAGTGTGAGCACTGCACTTCGGACAACATGGTGTTTTGCGCGCAATACACCATCCTCGGCGAACGGGAGCCAGGGACTTTGGCCGAGATGATCGTCCTGCCCGCTTCGAACCTGTTTCGCAAGCCCGCAGAGCTTTCGTGGGAGGTCGCCGGCACCTTCGGCCTGGCGAGTTCGACGGCCTATCGAATGCTCGACCGGGCGGGCTTGCAATCGACCGAGACCGTGCTGGTAGTCGGTATTGGTGGCGGAGTTTCCTCGGCGGCGGCGCTGATCGCCCGGGCGATGGGAGCGAGAGTCCTGGTGACCTCTCGTGATCGGGCGAAGATCGACTGGGCCATCGCCAATGGGGCTGAGGCTGGCTTCGATTCTTCGAGCGAGTTTTCGAAAGAGGTGAAGTCACTTACGGGCCGGGGAGCAAATGTTGTCGTCGAGAACGTCGGCCAGGCGACCTGGGACCAATCGTTTCGATCGCTCGCCCCCGGCGGGCGCCTGGTTTTGTGTGGAGCTACCGCGGGCAACAAGGTGGAGCTTTCGTTGCCGGTGCTGTGGTTCAAACAACTCGAGATCATCGGCTCGACGATGGCCAACCGTTCCCAGTTCGCCGCCACATTGGATCTGGTCGAGGCCGGCAGCCTGCCGATCCACATCGACCAGGTGTCTGGATTCGAGGACGCGGTCGACGCCTTCCGGCGGCTTGAGTCCGGGGACCAGCTCGGCAAAGTCGCGGTCAGAGTTAGTTGACGACCGACGCGGGATCGACGTTCGCCCCCGAGAGGACGACCACGACCGTCTCGTCCTTCCGTGGTTGGTAGACACCCGAAAGAAGAGATGCCATGCCTACCGAGCCGCCGGGTTCGACGATGAGCCGAGCGATAGACCAAAGTGCGTTTTGCGCTTGGCGAACCGCATCATCGCTGACGAGGATCGAGTCGTCGACGTAACGCTGGGTTATTTGCCAGGCGATGTCGCCCAGCCGCTTCGACCCGAGCGAGCTGACTGCTACTCCCCCGACCTCGACATCAACAATCCCACCGGCCGTGCGGGACGCGTAGAGGGTCGGGGTCTGGTCGGTCTCGATCGCAATCACATTGGCGTCGCCTTGGAGCGCGGCGGCGATCCCGGCAATCAACCCGCCGCCGCCGACAGGGACCAAGACCGTGTCGACCTCCGGTACCTGGGCGAGGATCTCCAGCCCGCAGGTGCCGGCCCCCTCGACGACCTCGATCTGGTCGTAGGCGTGGGCCAACAAACCGCCATTGTTGGCGACGTGTTGGCGGCTGGCCTCGAGGGCATCGGCGTAGAAGCCTTCGATCACCGTCACTTCGGCCTTGGTGGCTCGCACCCGATCGATTTTGGCGGCGGGAGACGTGGCCGGCACAAACAGGTGAGCTTTCCTCCCGAGGGTTGCCGCCGCCTGACCGACCGCGAAGGCGAAGTTGCCGCCCGATGCGGCGACGATTGGTTCGACAGAGTTCTGGCTCTCGAGCATCAGGTTGATCGCCCCTCTGAATTTGAATGTTCCGGTGCGTTGCAGCATTTCGAGCTTGAGGATCAGCCGGCAGGTGAGGCCAAAGTCGGAACTGTCGACTGCGATCACCGGCGTGTGACGGATGTATGGAGCGATACGAGCGGCAGTGCCCTCGATCGATTCCCGCGTGATGGCCATCGCCCGTAGTTTGGCTGGTGTGTTCCAAGCTGGCGTCCGAGGACCCGGCTCTATACTTGCGCCCCCGGGAGAGCCGGTCCCCATCCGGGGGTGTGGTGAAGCCTGGCCGTTCACGCCGGCCTGTCAAGCCGGAGGTCGCGGGTTCGAATCCCGTCATCCCCGCCAACCAGATTCGACCTGCTCTCCCTGGCCAGGTAGCTCAGTTGGTAGAGCGACGGTCTGAAAAACCGTAGGTCGGCAGTCCGATTCTGCCCCTGGCCACCAGGTCAGACCGAAAGAGCGACGGTCTGCGCTACATCGCGAGCGGCAGTTCGATTCTGCCCCTGGCCACCAGGTCAGGCCGAAAGAGCGACGCCCAGCTAGCTCGCTAGCGCCAGCGACGGCCTTAAAACAATCGTTTGTCTCACCAAATCGGCCCCCTGCGGGGCCGATTTGGTAGCGAGATCGAACCGCTCAGCTAGGTCTGGGCGAGGACGATGGCGATGCCTTCGATCGAGTAGTTGAACGTGCCGATCCTTCCGGCCCGCCCGATCAGCGGATCAACCGAATAAAGGGTGCTGACGCCGCCGACATTGAGGGCAGCCAGACCAGTGTTCGAAACGGTGGTGCCGTTGCGGATCTTGCTGTGGATGTCAAAACCGACACGCGTATCGGTATCGACGCCGAGCTTTCCAGTCGGTGACAGCTGGCCCGAGTTCGCCGGGGTCTGGGTGACCACTTGGTCGAGCATCGAGTCAATGTCGAACAGAGTGGTTGCGGTGTTGGTATCGGAGTCGTTGTTGGTGTATGCGGCCCCGACCACACCGGTCGCTACAGGGACTGTTCCCGGATAGTTCAAGGTTCCATCCACCGTGGTCGTGCCCGCACTAAAGCTGAACCGAAGGTTCTGGCCAGCGTCGCTGATGACGCGCAGCGCATCGGCGGCCGGATTGACATCGACACCGAACGACACGCCTGAGAGCGCCACGCTCAACTGGTTGAACTTGGTCGCGACCGCAGACCTCGGATCGATCGTGTAGAGGCCGCCGGCGTTTCCGACTCCGTACAGCTGGCCATCGGCCGGCCGGAAATCGATACCAACCAGGGCGGTGTCGCCGCTCAGGCCGGTCACCGGGGCAATCACCGCTGCCCGATTCGGCTGATCGCTACGAAAGCAAACGAGCTGCTGGTCGGTGGTGAGTCCGATTACCTGCAGGCCGCTGCCACTACCACACTGACCGCGGTTGCCTTGCCCGCTGTCGGTCGCCAGCGCCACCGACGCAAGCAACATGATTACGGCGACAATCGCAATCATCGCTGTTGACTTCTTTCTCATAATTCTCCTCTCGGGGACTTCCTTCCCCAGCACATGACGAGGGGATAGGGAATGTCACAACATTTGTGATCCGAGCTATTTGTGACCCGGGCTGGCTCAGTTGGCGAGATCGGCGCGCATGACTTCGGGTCCGGTGGCGGCAGGGTTGCCGTCACCGGGCTCGGCGGTGATCGAAACCACCGGGTAGTTGTTCGGATCAACCGCGGCTGTGAGGGTCACCCGCGAGCGGCCATTTAGATCGGGGTGGAAAGTGCCGGCCGAGATCCGTCGCGGGGACCCGGGGCGATCGTCGGGAGCGACGAACCACACCTCGTAATACTCGGCAGTCGGCAAAATGGGCAGGTCGTTGGTGTCGATCTCGATGATCCGACCAATCCCGATTTGGGTGACGAGCAACGTTGCCTGCACACCACCCGCCCCGGTGAGCATTCCGTCGAACTCCACCGTACCGCCGCGGCGAGGGATCAGGAGGCCAGCGACAAGGAACGCGGCCACAACCGCGGCCGTGGCTGCCACAAGCAACCAGCGATGGGTCCGATTGCGCGGCTCAAGGGCGCGGAGATCGGAACGAAGGCGCTCGAGACTTGCCTGTGGAGGCGAAACCTCGAGGGCGCGAGAAAGGCGATTCAGGAGATCATCTTGATTAGCCATACAGACCCACCTTTTCTGCTTCCTGGCGCAGTCGATCGAGGGCACGCGACTGCGCCATCCGCACCGCTCCCGGACGCTTGCCCAAGACCTGCGCCACTTCGTCAGCGGTCAACCGGCCTACGACGCGTAGTTCGAGAATCTCCTGGTCGTTCGGATCGAGCTCGGCAAAGGCCGCCAGCAGCAGTCGGCGCTCCTCGGAATTCATGAGAGCTTCTACTGGGTCGTCGCCACCGGGGAGATCGTCAGGAAACTCGCTCGACGCCGTAGGTCGCCGATGAATCTCACGCACGACGTTGCGAAGAATCCCGAACAGCCAGCCGACCGGACCCGAGCTCATCGGCCGGTAACGACTGATCGCAGCGATGGCGCGAGTCATGGTTTCGCTCACCGCCTCGTCTGCCAGCTGCCGGGAACCAACCCGTCGCCACGCATACGCGAGCAGCCGCGGATAAGCAAGCAGATACAACTCTTCCCACCGCCTGCGTCACCGGCCCGCATACGGCGGGCGAGTGATTCCACATCGGGCTCACCTTGACTCTCAAACACTGATCGCGATCTCTGGCTCGTCTGTCTCCGCTACATGACGGTTATACCGCAATTGTCACCTGGCGTGGTCGCCCAGAGGATCCGGGGCTCGGGCGGTCGACTCTTCAAGCCAGCGCATCGTTGGTTACGGCGATGTCACACAGCCATTCGGCAGGCGAAGGTGGCGGTTGGCTGCGACATCGTCAACGGCGAGAGTCTCGCCGCTCGGGAGGCTGATTCGAAGGTCGACGGTGGCCGTGTCTCCGAGTCCGAAGTGAGCCCAGGGCGACGCCCCTGCCGTGTAACCGCTCGAAGCTGTGATCTCCCGCATCCCCAGTAGACCGTCGAGGTCCCCTTCTCGACCGGGTTCGTAGACCGCGATCGAGACCCCGATCCCGCCACCCAGGGTGGCGTCGATCTCGACCGAGATCCAGTTTCCACTCTCGCCCGTGTTCAGCAGCAACTGCGAGGGCAGGGCAGGGTCCCACTCAGCGAGAAACACATCGAGCCTGCCATCCCGGTTGACATCAGCAGTCGGTCCCGTCACCCAATACTGGGGAGGCCCCAAACCTTCCGGCGTCGTGAAATGGGGTAAGCCATTGGTCAGGCCCTGATGCATGAAGAGCGCCGGTTGCTCGCCCGCCGAGGCCGTGGACAGGATGTCGGGCCATCCGTCGTTGTCGATGTCGAGAATCTCGATGTGGGGTGCTTTGGTGGGGAGACCGGGCATGCCGGCTTCCTCGGTGATGTCCGTGAAACTGGGATCGGTCCCCGCCCCTTCGGTTTGGTTGAGATAGATCCTGATCGGAACCAGCGACCCTCGCGACAAGGTGCTGTTGAAGTGATGACCAACAACGAGATCAGGTCGCAGATCGCGGTTGAGGTCGGCGATCGCCACCCCGGCAACGTCGTCCTCGGGGCCGAATACTTCCCACTGGAAGATGTCCGAGTCGACCTCTTCCAGTCGACCGGCGGCGTTGCCGACGAAAAGCCGGTTACTACCCGCGATGAAGACGTCGGTGTAGGAGTCGTCGTTCAAATCGGCCGTGGCGATACCGAGCCCCAACACACCAGTGACAAACGCGTCCTCGGTGACATCGGCGAATTGCAGGCCACCCTGGTTGTGCAGCAAGTGGCTCGAGCCGTCTCCCCGCGGATCGGCGACGAGGAGAAGGTCGAGAAGCCCGTCGCGGTCAAAATCGAGCACGCCCACCGACCGGCCAGCCAACGACGAAAGGTCCAAACCAGAATTCGCCACCTCGCGGAACTGCCCACCCTGATTGTCCATGAGGACAGTCGGCGCGGGGGCGCGTTCGTTGGGATAGCGGGAGAGCACCAGGTCGACATCAGCATCGTTGTCGAGATCGGCGAACGCGGCGCCGCTGGTGCGCGCCTCACCATCGACGAACGAGTCGACGAGGCTGAATCCCTCGGGTCCGCCGAGGAGAAGCCGATCCGGCGAGGGTCCCACCGCCCCACGGGCTTCGTACGTTTCTGCTGATGCTCCGCCAAAAGTGCCGACGGCCAGATCGAGCCAGCCGTCACCGTTGACGTCGCCCCATGCTGCGGCGTGTCCGCGCATGCCCAGCAAAGGATCGACGAGTCCCAACGCTTCGGTGGCGTCCTCGAAGCGGACATTGGTGCCCGGGCCGGGAGCCGCCTCCCAGCACGTGGTCGAGCTCGATGAGCCAGCGGTCACAGTGGTTGCTGAGGTGACGGTCGGTGGTGGGGTCGTCGAGGAGCTGGAGGAGTCTGTCGGGGCGCAGGCAAGTAGCGCCAAGAAGCAACCCAACAGCCGGTTCATGCGAGGTGGACAATGACGAGCACGACTTCGCCGAACGCCGCGTCCCGTTCATTGCCAGGAACCCCCGAGTTGAGCACGATGTAGAGACGATCGCCCTCGGCACTAGCGACAATGCCATAAGTGCCACCAAAGCTCAGGCCAAGCCCTTCTTCGCCGAGGTCGTTCAGTTCCACCAGAGTGGTCTGATCGCCAGTGGCGACGTCGACGCTGATCAACGGCGTCCCAAGAGCCCAGGCTCTCCCATGTGCGCTCGGGATATAGAAGAACCTGCTCCCGTCCGGATCGAGCGCCAAAGACGCCGTGTAGTCCGGTGCAGGGCCGAAATCACGCACCGTGCCGTCGGGATGGAACGAGAACAACATATCCGGTTCTCGAGTCGTGGCATACATGGTGCCGTCCTCGGCCGGCACAGTCGAAGCTCGTAGCCACAGGCCGGGGATCATCGTTGGATATGGCGAGACTTCGCCAGTAGCTGGGTCGTAGACCAAGAGCTGGTAGTCATCCCCGGAGAAGTACGCTCGTCCTTCGGCGTCCACCGCGATGTGGCGGAAACCCTGGTGGGGAGCGGCGACGTCGGTGGCGAAAACGGTCTTCTGCTGATTCACGTCGTAGACGAAAAACGGTCCGTCCTTGGGCTGTTGAATCGCCGGATCCACCGCTTCCCCATAGAGGAGGCCGAGCTCAGTTGATCCGCTGAGTGAAGGCACCCCGTGGCCCGCAACGGGAACCCCGATCGGCTGAATCGTTCGTGCCGCCGGGTCGATGCGAAAGAGGAGGTCCCCTTCGTAGGACGAGAGAACGTCGCCTGACGGGTGGTCACCCCAATAGGTGCTGAAGTAGAGCTCGCCGCAGGGACCCTCAACGGTCTGGCCGTGAACTTTTCCGAATCCCCAACTTTGCGGGCCAGCCAGAGAATTCACATCGGCGATCATGGTCAACACGCCAGAAGCGGGATCGAACTCGTACACGTACGAGTTACCTTCTGCTCCGAGGTGGTCACCGATCGACGAGAGGAAGCGGCCGTCCGCAAGAGCGAAGCCTTGGCCCCAGCTCGTCCACGGTTTGCCTTTGTAGTCGGGACGCGGATATACGACCGCTTCGATGAGCGAGATTTCTCCGAGATCCTTGGCGAGGACTGCAGAATCGGCCGTGGCCAGCGAGTCGAAAGGGGCACCTTCGAATGGGGCACATCCAGAACGAGGTGTCGGCGAGGAGGTCCCGGGCGTGTGCGCCTCGAGCGCAGCGGTGGTTGCGACCGAGGTTGCGACCGAGGCAGGAGCGGTCTGGACGGTGGCAGGATCGTTCCCGCACGAAAATACGGCCGTTAGCGCCAAGACAAAGGCAATTTTTCGGGCCGACCTCGTCCTTAACGTCACTAGCGGCATGCTAGGAAGTGGTGCTGGGTATCTCAGTGGCCGCGGTTGCCGAGAGCGGCGAGCACAGTTTCGGCTGAATCAGCTATCTCGTCGAGCTGGCGAGGAGTGAGCCGAAATTTGGCACTACATCCGTGCTCTACAGGAAAATTGTTACTACATCCGTGGAAACCGCGGATGTAGTAACGAATATCGTCTGAGCCACGGATGTGCTGCCAAATTTGAGGAGCGTTCCAGATCAAGCGGCACTACCCCGGCGGGGTGATGACAAGAACGAAGGCCTGAGGGGGCATCACACTCAAGAAGTAGAACTCCTCGGCCTCGGCCCAGCGGGCTTCCCATTGCATCCGATAGCGATCGCCCTCCCGTGCGGTGAGCTGGCTTTGGCGCGTGTCGTAGGGAACATCGAGAAGCACTCGCAGATTCAAGAGATCAGCGAGTTCGGGACGAGCGCTATAGGCGCCTTCCAGGATCACGACGGCAGACGGAGGACAAATGCAAGCTCGATCAGAGAGTCGGCCGTCGTTGGCGTCCCAGTCGTAGGGTGCCAGGTCGCGGTCTCCCCACGAACCAGAGTTTCCAGCACCGACCGCTGGCGACGCCAGTCAATACAGTTTTCCGCTTCTCGGCTGGAGGCATCGCATCCCACTCGGCGGCCGTGCCTCCTGAGTAGAAGTCATCTCCGTTAATGACGGTCGCCCCCGTTTGCGCGGCGAGAGCCAGCGCGAGCGTCGACTTGCCCGCTCCGCTTCTCCCGTCGATTGCCACGATGAACGGTGTCGGCGAATCTCGGGCCGAGTCGGCGATGAGGTCGGCTAGCTCTCCGATCTCACCATTCTGCTCTTCTGTGGGTAGCAACCGTCGTTGGACGACGGTTGCTACCCAGGGTTTGAGGTTTGGT
>JBPCQV010000209.1:0-8640 GCA_050997725.1 Acidimicrobiia bacterium | reverse complement strand
TGACCGTACTGCTCAGTAGAGGGTCCTCTACTTTGCGAAGTCGCCGATCGGTTACCGGAAACCAACTGGGCATTCGTCTACACCAGGGAAGCTCACCCCGGGGAGGTGGTGGGTGCCCAGCAAAGCGTCGAAGAGAAGCTGGCGAACGCTCGGCGGCTGCGAGATGAGGTCGGAATTCGCCGGCCCATCTTGGTCGACGACCTCGACGGGTCGGCTCATCGCGCTTACGGACTGCTTCCGAACATGACGTGGGTCATCGGGCGCGGCGGGCGGATCATCTACAAATCTGACTGGACGAGCGCGACCAACGTTGAGGGATTTCTGCAGCGTTACCAATCAGCGCGGTCGCGACGACCTGCAACGGGCGTTGTCGGCCCCTACCTCACCGAGCAGGTCGAGTTCCGCGACCTGGATCGACCAGCTTTCTACGACCTCCTCGAGCGCAACGGACCCCGAGCGCGATCGGAGTTCCATCGGGCCGAGGAAATCTGGCGAGATCGAGGGAATCCCTAGCGATCCCACGGCGTAGCATCGCGGGAAACATGATCGTTGGCGAGATTTTGCGCGGCCTGGTTTTGGACAAGGCCGCAAGCTGGGACCCTGTCGGGCTGCAGCTAGGCGACGAGAACGCCCCCGCCGATTCCGTCGGGGTCTGTCATCAGGTGACCGACCACGTCGTCGACGAGGCCGAAGGTCTAGACCTCCTTATCACCTACCACCCGTTGCTCTTCAAGCCCATTCAGCGACTACTCGCAGGCTCTGGGCCGGAAGGTCGAGCACATCGCTTGATCAGAACCGGGGTCAACCTGGCCGTCGTCCATACCGCCTGGGACGCCGCCCCCGGCGGCACTGCCGACGCCCTCGCCGCCGCTCTCAACCTGAGCAATGTCCGCGGGTTCGGATTGATCGAGCCGCGTCCTCGCAAGAAGCTGGTGACCTTCGTCCCTGTCGACTCGGTGGCACAGGTTGTGGATGCGCTCGCCGAGGCCGGCGCCGGGACGATAGGAAACTATCGAGGTTGCTCGTTTCGATCAGAGGGGATGGGCGCCTTTCTACCCCAGGTGGGTGCTGCTCCGGCGATCGGTCGCGTGGGTCAAGTCGAGGAAGCAGAGGAGGTGCGAATCGAAGTCTTGGTGACTCCCTCCGGAGCCGGCGCCGCGGTGGCTGCCCTGCTGGCGACTCATCCCTACGAGGAGCCGACGTTCGACCTCATCGAGACGACGTCGAACCTCGGTCTTGGTGGGCGCATCGGAGATTGTGATAAATCGTTCGACGAGTTGGTCGACCATCTCACAGCCCGTTTTGGGCAACATCTGCGGGCCGCGGCTCCACCTGACCCGAGTGCTCGCCGAGTTGCTGTGCTACCTGGCTCCGGAGGCTCGTTTGCCGGGGAAGCCGCCACGGCCGGTGCCCACGTTCTCGTCACCGGTGACTTGGACCACCACCAATTCGTGGAAGCGCTTGATCTCGGAATGGCCGCCATCGACATTGGCCATGCGGCGAGCGAGCAGCCCGGGGTCAAAGCCCTCCTTGACCTGGTGGGCAAAATGGTTCCGAACGTGATCGACCTTTCCGACGACCCCACCCCCTGGCGCCGATGACTTTGGACTCAGGCCTTTCGGATCTGCTCGACCTCCAGGAGGTGGATCTGGCAATCGATCGGCTGTTGCATCAACGTCAGACACTGCCGGTGCTGGCCGAGTATCAGGCCCTGGGTGGAGTACGAGACGGGGTGGCCGGCCAGATCGCCGAACGGCATGACGTCTTCCGCCAATCCGACCTTGACCTCGACAAGGCGGAGGGCGAGCTCGAGATCCTCGAGAACAAGCTCAAGGAGAGCGAAACCCGCCTCTTCGCCGGGGGGATGAGCGGGCGGGAGACAGAGCAAAAGCGCCTCGAGGTGCAGGCATTGCGGGGCCAGCAGGCGACGATGGAATCGAGGGTGCTCGGGCTGATCGAAGTAGTCGATCCTCTGCGGGAGGAGTCGAAGCTGCTCAACCAGGATCTCGCCCGGCACAACGAAAAGCTGGCGACCCTTGAAGCGGAGATCGCTTCGGCGTGGGCCGAGATCGACGCACAAATTGCCCGCCGGGAATCGACCAAGGCCGACCTGGCGAAGCCGATCTCGGCCGATCTCGTGATCCTCTACGAACAGCTCCGGCGTTCCAAGCAAGGGGTGGCAGTAGGGCGCCTGAACGGTGGGGTCTGTGGCGGCTGCCATCTGAGCCTCTCGCTTCCCGAGCAGGCCGAGGCCGCCGAGTGGGACCCTCCTCGCTGCATCCATTGCATGCGAATTCTGGTGCTCTGAGTGCCAGGCACCTGGGTGCTCTACACCGACGGCGCCTCGCGAGGCAACCCAGGTCCAGCGTCGATCGGGGCGGTGCTCTATAGCTGGGCCGAAGGCGAGCCACTGGTCGAAGTGGACCAGGTGAGCGAGACGATCGGAGAGGCGACCAATAACGTGGCGGAGTACAAGGCGGTGATTGCCGGGCTCGAGATGGCCCACACTCGCGAGCCCGAGTTTTTATGGCTGCGAGCCGATAGCCAGCTTCTGATCCGCCAACTGGCTGGCCGCTATCGGGTGAAGAACGCGGCCCTAGTTGAGCTCCACCGCCGCGCTCGGGTACTTCTCGACGAGATCCCCCACCAACTCGAGCACGTGCCTCGCGAAGAGAATACGGTCGCCGATCGCCTGGCCAACCTCGCCCTCGACCTCCGGTAGAGCTTGATCCTCTGGCAAGTCGCCGGCGCCATCTTCCTGTTCCGGTGGATCTTTCGCGACCCCAAGGTCGATTTGCGCCTGCTGGCGCTGGGAACGCTCCTACCCGATGTAGTCGACCTCATTATCGGTCTCTTGGTGGGCGGCATCACTGTTCCCCGCATCGGTCACTCCCTTCTCCTCCCGACGCTTGTCGCCGTGGTCATCCTCCTCTCGACCCGGCGCGGCCGGCGCCGCCGCAACCTGATGACGTTGGTGGTGGCTTGGCTTTTTCACCTCGTACTGCAGGGGATCTGGCTCAATGGGCCGGTTTTTCTCTGGCCTGCTCTCGGCTGGGAACTGGCGCCGATCCTCCCCGGCTCCATTTGGTCGCGTGCGGCCGAGCCCTGGCGCTGGCTGAAAGAGGCTGCGGGCCTTTCCTACCTCTTGTCGATCAACAAATCATCTAGGTCATCAAGTCGTCAAAAAGAATGATGCTATGATGCATCCTCCGTGCGGACGACCGTCACCCTTGACGCGGACACCGAGCAAATTGTCCGACGCCACATGAAAGAACGCGGCGTTTCGTTTAAAGAGGCTCTTAACGAGACGATCCGCAGAGGAGTAGCCAGCGAAGCGCGACATCCGTTTCGGACAGAAACGGCCGCCATGGGGGAGTCGTTGGTGAACCTCGATCGAGCCCTCCAGATTGCCGGTGCTCTTGAGGACGACGATCTGATCCGCAAGTTGCGCTCCGGCTCTTGAGACTCGTCGACGCCAATGTGCTGTTGTATGCAGTGAACTCCGATGCCCAGCGGCACGAGCAGTCGCGGAACTGGCTCGACGGAGCCCTGTCGGGCGGCTCTACCGTGGCGTTTTCATGGATAGCCCTCCTGGCTTTTGTCAGACTGGCGACCAAAGCGGGACTCTTGCCTTTTCCGCTCTCGGTCGACGGGGCGATGGACCGAGTCGATGCCTGGCTGAGAGCGCCGTCAGCGGTCGTGATCGAACCGACCGTCGACCATCCCCGAATTGTCCGAGAGCTTCTTCGAGAGGTTGGGGTTGGGGGAAATCTTGTCAACGATGCCCATCTTGCTGCTCTGGCAATCGAGCATCGCTGCTCGATCGTGTCTTACGACAACGACTTCTCCAGGTTCGAAGGTGTGCGCTGGGAAACCCCGCAAGGCTGACCTAGGAGATACAGATGGACCTCGCCGTCAGCGCCACTACGCCGGGTCTGACCGTCACCGAGCTCGCTGCCCTGTGCGAATTCGCTGAGGAACTCGGGTACTCCCAGGCGTGGGAGGCCGAGGTTGCCGGACCGGATCCCTTTGTGCTCGCCACTGCCATCGCCGCGCGCACGAAGCGGATGGAAGTTGGAGTGGCGGCGATACCTGTCTACACCCGCAGCCCAAGCGCATTGGCAACTGCGGCGCTATCGGTGAGCAACGTGATGGGCGGACGGACGTTTCGGCTCGGGTTGGGGAGCTCCAGCGAAGTCATCGTTTCGCAATGGCATGGCCTCGACTGGGGCAACCATCTGCAGAGAGTGACCGAAACTGTCGAAGCCATTCGATCGATCCTTAACGGGGTTAACGAATATGTCGGAGAAACTGTGGCGACGCGTCGCTTTCGACCTGCCATCACCGCGCAAGGACCGATCGAAATATGGGTCGCCGGGTTGCGGCCGCGGATGCTGGCTGTTGCTGGGGCGGTGGCCGACGGGGTTTGCTTGAACCTGATGCCGCCTCGGGTAGTTCGCCAGCAACTGATTGCCGTTTCCAACGGGGCCGAGGCAAATGGTCGGCCCCGACCAACAGGGGTGATGGCTCGACTGCAGGTGATGGTCACCGATGACCCGGCGCCTGTCCGTCAAATGCTTCGCTCTGAGTTCCTCGGCCCTTATCTCGCCCAACCGGTATACAACCGCTTCCTGGCGTGGATGGGCTATGAGGAAGAGGCCGCGGCTATCGCTGACGCCTGGAGCCGGCGCGACCGCGAGGGATTGGTCGCCTCGATCTCCGATCGGGTGGTCGATGACCTCGCGCTCGTCGGCGATCGGGCGGCGGTCAAAGGCAAGCTCGACGAATTCGCCGCAGCCGGAGTCACCGTCGCTGCTCTCTCGGTGCTGGTATCCGACCGTCGAGCGGTCGAGGACACGCTGCGGTCCCTGGCTCCGTGAATTACCAAACCGGCCACGGCATGGCCGGCCGGTCGATGGGTGGGAAGGGATGGGTTCCGGCGGTCAAGAGGTCCTGCGCTCGCTGCCGGAGGGCGGCCACCGACCTCTTATCGATCAGTCCCAGCAGTTCCTCGTCGAGGCCGGAACCAAGTTGAACCTCAACCGAGGCGACTGCCTTCAGCAACTGGTCGGGAACACGACGCCCTGCAAAGCCCCACAGCACCGTCCGGAGTTTTGGCTCCGGATGGAAGCTGAGTCCGTTGTCGATCGCCCACAGCTTTTCTCGTTCAGAGAGCAGGTGGCCGAGCTTGCGGTCGGCGTTGTTGGAAAGGATGTCGAGCACGGCCAGTGGCCACAGGGCGTCGCTCACCTCCGGGACGAAAAGCGGTCGCGGGTCGAACGTTTCATCGACCTCGACAAACCTCTGCGCCGAACCCGGGCCCAAGGGACCGGTGGCGAGCGCAGTAAGCGGAATCAGATCGAAGCCGAGAGCCTCGGAGAGGACAAACGCCGCCACTTCCCGGCGCGGCAAAGTCGTCGCATCGAAGTCCCAAAGTTCGGTCATGGCCCGCTCGGCTTTGTAGACCCACTTCGCCCCGGCGGCATCGGTGGCCAGCAGGGTCAGGTTGGAAGCGGCGACAAACTCGCCGATGATCTCGGTGAGCTCGATCTGCCCATCACTCAGGTCAGACGTGGTGACCATTGCTGGATGGGCAGCGGTGACCTTCCGGGTTGATCGGGAGTTGGCATCGCGGGCAGATCGGCCTCCCGGACGCGACGACCTTGGCCGCCATTAGAGCCATCGCCCGGAACTGCTCGGCGGTGACGATGAAACGAACCTCTTCCTCGGCCTCCTCCGACCCGAAGACCAGGGTGATGAACTCGTTGGCGACGATCGCGATCGCGATGGTGGAAATGCGGAAAGCCGGAGACTCAGGGTCGCTGACCTCAAGGCCGCTAGCTACCAGGTGCTCGACAGCAGCTTCGTCGATGTTGAGCCCGGCCGCCGCCAGCAGCTGCAAACCCCGTTCGGCGAGGTCGGCAACCTGGGACTTTTCGCAGGGAAACGAATGCACGGCGGCATTAGCGGTTACCTCGATATAGAAGAAACGCGATCCCGGCTCGCCGATGGCGCCGGCGGCAAAGCGTTCCGCCGGTCCGAGGTCTTTCATTGCCATGTCGAAGGGTCTCCATTGGTGTTGAGCGCCAGCAGGCGGGGCCAGGTTCCCAGGTCGAGCGCCGTCACGGAGGCCGGAGCGACCGCGATTCGATTGAAGAGATCGAGTGGCTGACCCAGGTAGTGCGAGACGATTGCCTTGATCGGGTCCCCGTGGCTCACCAGGGCAATCGTGCTTTGTCGGTGGCGCGCAGCCAGCTCTTCGCACGCGGCGACGGCTCTTTGCTGAGCGGCGAGGATCGTTTCGCCTCCGGGAAAACTCGCTCGGGAGGGCGTTCGGATCACTGTCTGCCAATTTCGCAGAGGCCGCAACGATTTCATCGTCCGGCCCGACCAGCTTCCGTAATCGACTTCGAGCAAGCCGGGGTGGGGGATCACTTTTCGCCTTTGCCGGGCGGCGATCGGCGCCGCGGTTTCCATCGTCCGCTCGAGGGGCGATGAGTAGACGGCGCCGATTCGGACCGAGGCCAGGCGTTCACCCAGTTTCTCCGCCATGTCCTGCCCTGGCCCGCTCAGCGAATATCCAGGCAGCCGGCCGCTCAACGAGCGACCGGTTTCCTTGGTGGGCGCGTGCCGAATCAGAAGCAAGAGGGCCATTTGCCCGCGAGGGTAATTGGACGGCACCCGCCCTCACGAGCCGGCGCTCGTCAAACCAGTCGAAGCTGCCCGGATTCCTCGGGCGGATCGTGGAGCCGATCGTCGTTGTTGCGAACGCTGTTGACCCGGTTCGAAACGGTGCGCTCCATCCACAGATCGGGATCGATTGGCTCCAGCAACGATTGCGCAGTTTCCGGATCAGTTTGGTCGCGGTCGAGCCAGGCGTCCCAGTTCGCCGGGTCGAGCGCGATCGGCATGCGATCGTGAATAGGGGCGACGACGCCGCTCGCCGGTGCAGTGAGGATGGCACAGGTTCGCACCCACTCTCCGCCGGCGCCTTTGCGGCTCGCCCAAACTCCGGCAAACCCCACCGGATAGCCGTCGGCGCGGAAGATCCAATGCGGGATCTTCGTGCCAGGTTCCCATTCGTAGAAGCCGTCGGCCGGGATGAGGCAGCGCTTGCGGGCGAACGAGTCGCGAAATATCGGCGCGGTTGCCACCGTCTCAGAACGAGCATTGATCTGGATCGCCTTGGTGTCTTTGGCCCAATGGGGAACCAGCCCCCATTGCATGGTCCCTACCGAGCGGACATCGTCGCGTTCGGCCACGACATAGACCGTGTCGGTCGGAGCCACGTTCCATGACGGTGACAAACCGGGCGAGGTCGGGTCCGCCCCGAAATACTCGGCGTAGAAGTCGATGTCCCCCGAAAGCGAAAACCGCCCACACATAGCTCCAACCATAAGGCGCCGGCCATAAGGCGCCGGCCATAAGACGGCGGATCTCCCCCGAAGGGAAGATCCGCCATGTTCCAGTTCGTCTGTAAGCCGGATTCTGTCGAGGACGACCATCCATCTGCGACGACAGTTGCCTGCCGCCTGGTGCGGCCTACCCGGGACTTGTCCGACGGGCCGTCGCTGTCCCTGCTTGGCCTTGCTCCGGGTGGGGTTTGCCTAGCCGGCCGGTCACCCGGCTCGCTGGTGGGCTCTTACCCCACCGTTTCAACCTTGCCTGATCCATGACCCCGTTGAGGTTGTGGCCATCGGCGGTTTGCTTTCTGTGGCACTTTCCGTCGGGTCGCCCCGCCTGGGAGTTACCCAGCACCGTGCCCTGCGGAGTCCGGACTTTCCTCAGGATCGCTCCCGCGGTCGTCCGACGAACTCAAGCGGTCATTGTACCGGCGCCGGTATCCGATCGTCCCGGAAACTCCGCCGATGATCATCGCGGCGACGGCCAGAAGAAGCACGGCAGTAATCGGAGTCGGGCTGCCTCCGAGGCGCGACACGATGACGACAACGGCAGCAAGAACCAAAGCAGTGATCGACCCGTGGAAGCGCCCGTTGACACGAGCCATCCGGCCGGCGACGAAGCCAGCGACGGACATTCCCAACAGGACCGCGACGGTCAGCGCCAACCCGGCGAGGTCTTCCGACCCCAGGGCCCGGGCCAGGAGAACCAGCAGTAAGAAGATCAGTCCGCTGCCGAGCGCGCCCGCGGCCACGCCGATCACGATTGCTTCGACGCGGAGAATGCCGAGCACTAGTCAGGCCAATCCCGCCCAGGCCAATTCCACGTCGGGGAGGGGTCGATCAATAACCTGAATGGCTGTTCGCTTCATTTTTGAGAGGAGCTGGTGGTGTCGATCGACAAGTACCTGGCGGAGGCGGTAGGCACCTTCATCTTGGTGTTCCTCGGTTCGATGTCGGTACTCGCCGCAATCGCCACCGACTCGCCGATCATGGTGGCCGTTCCCCTGGGGTTCGGTCTGGGGCTGATGGCGGCGATCTTCGCCGTTGGCCATGTTTCCGGTGTCACTTCAACCCGGCGGTGACCCTCGCCATGTGGCTCGACAAACGAACCTCCTCCTCCGATCTCATTGGCTATTGGATCGGCCAGTTTGTCGGCGGCATCATCGCTTCTGCGGTGGTTCTCGCCGCGACCGACCAGGACGGGGTCCGCGTCACGGTCAATGTCTCACCGGAAGGC
>JBPCQV010000038.1:0-4725 GCA_050997725.1 Acidimicrobiia bacterium | reverse complement strand
ACGAGCCGATCGGTGACGATGATTTGCTCGAGTTCTTGGCCCGCGAGGGCGGGCCGGTCGCGGAGATCCTCTTCTTCAACTTGGAAGATGCCCGGCAGGAAGTCCAGGGCCTCGTCAACTATCCGGGTGTGCGGTCGGTCCTCACTGATCTCTACGAGTCTTCGATCTCAGTCGCCGTCTCACGAGCCGGAGCCCTCGGTCATTTCGCCTTGGGCTGTTTCCTCTATTGCGGCGGCTACATCGAGCGCGAGCGGTTCGAGCGCCGCGTCAACTCGCGCGCCCAGCAGGCGTTGGCTGACGCCTTCCCAATCTGCCAAGAGGCAGCAAAGGAAGGCGACGCCCGCGAAGTGGCCAAGCATGCGCTCAAATTGTTTGAGATAGCCCGCGCCCACGGTCTGCTGACCTCCCTGCGGGAAGAGGGCACCCAGGCCCAAAAGCGAATGGTGCAAAAAGCCGATGCCGAAGCGGCCGCCGATGGGGCCGACATGGTCCGTCTCCCAAGTCCAGTGCTGCGCAACACCGAGAGCTATCACGACGTGCAGCGGGCCACGCAAGCGCGGTCGGGGCTATCGGACAAGAAGGGCGCCTCGGAGCTCGCCGGCGACGCCTCGATGGATCAGCTGCTCCGAGTGAGCGAGGCTCCGACGGTCTACCTCCCTACCGGCATGGGAGGAAAGCTCATCGTCACTCCCGCTCCCGCCACCTTTGCCCGGTTCGCCGCCGACGGGCTTATCGCGATGGACGCCGCCGCCCGGAAATGGGGCGTTGCGCAGCGCCAGGTCTCAGGCGAGCTCTACCCGTTGTTCGCTGCCAATCAACGGCGAGGGCTTCGCTCGGGATACGACCAGGGCGACGTGTCCCCGCACGCGGCACTGTTCATCGGCGCCGGCCTCTATCAGCGGATGTACGAGCGGCGCGCTTCTCGAACTCGTCGCTCGTACGCCGTCAGCCTGCTCGTCGACGCCTCGGCCTCGATGCTCCAACCTCGCAACCCCGATCGCCAACCCTGGGGAATGGCGGCGGCGTTGCTGGGGGCTACCACCCTCGCCCGACTTTGCCATGAGCTCGGCGTCGACTTCGAGGTGGCGCTTTTCAACCGCGGTTTCGCAGCCCGACCCAACGACACCGAGTGGACCTACACCCGCTCATCCAGCCAGGCCGGCGCTGGTCTCCGTCAGAGCCATGGCTCCGCCGCAGCCCGGTTGACGACCACTGTCAATCACTATCTCGTCAAACCCTTCGCTCGCCGCTGGCGGGAAGCCGAGCCGGTTCTCGCCGGCATGTTCTGGACGGCCAAAGAGCCGGGCAAGGCCGCAATCTCCGCCCGTCGCGACCCACGCACGTGCCCGCCGGTGTCGCTGTTTGAAAGGGCGGCCAACGTCGACGAGTTCAACGTGATCCACGCGGCCGAGCGCATGGCCAAGCTCGGGGCTCAGGTCCGAGTGCTCGTGGTGTTGGCCGACGGGATGACGCGGGGCTCGGTTTCCGCGCTCGGTGCGGCCGTGACGGCTGTGGAGCGATCGGGTACGACGGTGCTCGGGATCGGCATCGGCGACGACACCGCCACCGGCGCCTACCACCGCTTCGAAACCGTCAATCGACCTGAGGCACTCACTCAGGCGATGATCGACGGGACCCGGAACGCTCTGCGACGCGGGCTCTCGCTCTGGGGAATGGATACCTGGTGGCTGCGGCCCAAAACAACTTCGACGACCCGGGCGATGATCGGTGCCTGAAAAAGTTAGCTTCGAGCATCCGGGCGGGTCGGGTCCGCCAATCACTCTGGAGAAGTTTGACGTGGAAAAGCGGGTCGTCGACTTCGGCCAGCGGGTTGGCAAGATCCCCCAACCCGACCCCCACTACGTCGACCTCGGGATGCTCTACCGCTTTGCCCAAGTGGAGGCGGTGCGCCGCTCGGACCCGGAAGGTTTCGCGCCGCTCCATCTTGCAGTGCGCGGTCATATGGGAACCGGCAAGGATCACGACATCGAGCAGTTTGCCGCCCACCTTGGCCTCCCCTACTACCGCATTCCACTAACCGGGGAAGTGCGCGACGTCACGCTCATCGGATCGACCCGGCTGCATGGGGATGGCAAGGGCGGGACCGAAAGCCGGTGGGAGGATGGCGACATCACCCGCGCTCTGCGAGGGCCGGCTCTGCTGAATCTTTCCGAGCTGAACGCGGCCGGCGCCGAGACCTTGTTTGCCCTCCACGGGCTGCTCGACCGGTACGGCGCCCTTGACCTTCCCACCGGCGAGACTGTGCGGCTCCGCCCCGACGTCCGTGTTTTTGGGACCATGAACCCAACCGACATCCGCGACTATGCCGCCACCCAGCCCCTCAACAAGGCGTTCGCCGATCGGTGGGTGATCTGGGAAAAGGACTTCCCGGGCGGTGACCAGGTGAAGGCGATGCTGACGCGTCGCTACCCCTCGCTCCGGGAGGAGCTCGTCGAGGCGATCTCGCGTTTGGCAGTCGAGGTCAACGCGTCGTTTGTGGTTCCCGACGCGACGACCCGAGTCGAATCACCGCTCTCGCTGCGCTCGGTGCTCGACCGGATCCCGACGGGCTTACGGGTCTATCGCAACGAGCCCGACCCGCTCCGTCGAGCTTGGGAGGAGTTCGTTCTCCCCCACGTCGACGCCTTCGACCGTGATCACTACGAAACAGTCTGGAATGCGGTGGTTCGCCGTGGTCCTTCCGGCGAACCATTCAGCGGCTAAGCGCCTCGGAGATGCGCTGGCGTGCTCCATCAACGTCATCAAGATGACGAAAGGCGGCGGCTTCGATCGTATTTTCGATCGCGATGCCCACTTGGCTCGCAACTTTTGCGCCGCGTCGTTGGCCAACCCACGAGGCGTGGATCGTCAATAAGAAGCTGAGGACGAGGCTCAAGACCAGTGACCCCGCCAGGATGGCGAGCGGGATCGGAACCGGGCCTAGATAGGGGACGTCGATCTCACCTACGAGCAGGCCCCCAGGGCCGAAGAGGATGGTCAGATACCAAGCCACCGCGAAGAGGAAGGCCGCCCCTAGGAGCAACTGGAGCATGCCCAAGAAGATCCAGAGGAAGGACCCCGCTGGCTCCAGCCCCCTCCGACTGCTCGCGATCCCGTTCTCAATCGCCTTCGTCATTCGCGCTTCGAGCTGATCAAACTCGACCTTCCCCATCACGGCCGGTCGCGCCGGGGCGGGCAGTCGGGCGACGGAATCGACGAGGGCCCGCCGGATCGGATTGAGGACATGGCCGAGCGAGCCGCGCTGCCGCCAGGCGAGCAAGAACCCCTCGGGATCGGCCGAGCGGCGACGGGCTCCAGTCAGGTTGCTGAGTAGCGCCAGGATTCGCGCCAAGAGCGAGCCACCCTGGCGGCGAGCCCGGTAAAGCACCGCCGCTTTCACCTGGGCGGCAACGCCGTCAGGGTCAACGATGGCGAGTGCCCCGTTCACTGCCTCAGTTGTCGCCAAAGCGCGGTCCCGTCGACCGAGCAGCGGAGAAAAGCGCTCCCCGACTCCGGCGGCCGACGCCAGGCCACGCAAGTTGGCGGCGAGATCCGCCTCGAGCTTCTCCTTGACCAGCTCCTTTTCACTCGAGCGCTGCTTGAGCGCGGCCAAAAGAGTGTTGAGCCCTTCGCCCGTGAGCGCAGAGACCATGAACACCGCCGGTTGGGAAAACCCGGCGGCTTGCAGCCGGCGAGAGAAGTCCTCCCGGATCAACCTCTGGTCGACGGGCTCGAGTCGGTCCGCCTTGTTGAACACGAAAGCGATCCGTTCCGCATGACGAGTGAGCTTTCTCAAATAGGAGTACAGCAACTCGTCGTCGTATTTCTCGGGGTCGACGACCCACAGCATCGCATCGATCCGGGGCAGCAACTTATCCACGGTGGCGCGGTGGTCGACTGCAACACTGTCGAAATCGGGCAGGTCGATCACGACGACTCGCTTCAGCACCTCTTGAGGGTGGACCGAGACGTCCTTGATCCCCAACCAGTCGAGCAGCGGGCCAACCTCGGCGCGTTCTTCTCCGGCCACCCAGGCAACCGGCCGGGCCGTGGTTGGTCTGAGCACTCCGACTTCACTGACCTTGCGCGCCGCGAAGGCGTTGAGCAGGGAGGACTTCCCCACACCCGTTCCTCCTGCCAGCGCCAAGACGTAGGCCGAGCCCTCAAATCCGAGCCTCGTTTCCGCCTGCGCAATCAGATGCATCGCCTCGTCGGCCAAGCCCCCGAGACCGAGGTCGGCGGCCGCCTCGGCCGCGGTCCGCAACGATGAAATTCCTTTCACGAAAGCGCGGCCTTGGCCGCCTTCGCATCTGCACGCAGACTTTTGGCAAGGCCGCTTGACACCGGACCGAGCGCGGTGAGAAAGCGATCGCGCTCGGCGGTAAAAGCTCGCTGCAGGACCTCGTGCAGCCGATCGCGGGCCTGTTTCACGAATGCTGCGACATTGGCTTCGCCGAAGATCGCCTCCAACAGTTTCTGGTTCGCGATCGCGGTCGCCGCCCCAATCCCAATCTCGGCACCGGTGAGGCCGCCGGTGTGGAGGAAGACCGCCAGCATCACACTCGAACCAAGGACATTGAGGCCGATCGTGGCTGCCTGCGCCCAGCCTTTGCGTTGCTGGCCGACCGCGGCGATCTCGTTGGCGATCTCGTCGACCCATTTCTCCAGCCCGGCCTGCAGGTCGGACCGGAGCTTGGGATCGCTTCCCCACAGCTCAGGGTGGGA
>JBPCQV010000035.1:0-10856 GCA_050997725.1 Acidimicrobiia bacterium | reverse complement strand
CCGGCAACGCAAAGCAGCCAAAGGAGGCCGAGCCGCAGTGAGGGGCGGGCCGGATGACCCGCCGAAGCAGAGAGAGCATCGAGGCGAAAAAGTAGGTACCAACCTCGCCGCAATGAAGGGCGGGTCAGATGACCCGCCGAAGAACACGACCGCGGTGCCGGGGGCGGTGCGGGTGACGAGGCCGCAATGGAGGGCGGGTTAGGCGACCCGCCGAAGATGGGCCCAGGGACGGTAGAGAATCCGTATCGGGTGATGGGCCGCAATGAAGGGCGGGTCAGATGACCCGCCGAAGCGCTCGCAAGATTTGTAGCCGCTGACCAGGGGGTTCGCGGCGGTTTTCGAGCGGTGCCCGGTGGGAGTGGCATTTTCGCTATTCGGATGTCAACAAACCGGGAAAACCTCTGCTACCGATTGGGTCGGGCGGCTCCCGGGCCCGGGCTCGTCACCAAACCGCTCGCATCAAAGAATTACTGGTCCGGTGACCGGAAGGTCTGGTTTCGCACCCATAAAGAAAAAGCATTTTACGCCGCGATCTCTGGGGTCGCCCAGATCGACGACCGCAACCGAGTCCACCGCATGGTTGATGAGGTCGCCAAGTTTCAGCTTCATTCGAACGAGTTCCATTGCATCGAGGTCGCATATGAAAACCGAGTACTGCATCGCCCAACCGAAACCCTTCATCGTCTTGTGAACCTGGCGAAGACGCTTGTCCTCGCGGATGTCGTACCCGACGAGGTAGCGGCGCCGACCCTGGCTCATACCACCGTTTATCGGATTGGTTAAGCGGGAGCTTCATCGAGTCATGAAAGGGGTGTACTCAGGGATCTCCTTCAAGAGCACGGCTCCAAGCAGGCGAGCTTGGACCTCGAACACTCTGCGGTAGGTCACCTGGTAACCGAAGACCGGGTGACGGACCTCAGTGTCGAGACGACGTTCATAGGTGGTCAGAAACTTCTTCCGTCCCCCCTGGGTAAGCGCCACACCCTGGGCCCGAACGACGAAATCATTTGGTTTCAGCTCACCATTGTTGACGGCGTTTATCACCGTCGACTCGGCGACGAGTGGACGGAACTCCTCGGCCAGGTCGAGGGCAAGGGCTGGCCGTCCGAATCGGGGACGGTGATAGAAACCGAGATACGGGTCGAAGCCGACGCTGAAAAGAACCGCGGTCAGGTCTTTGACCAGAAGCGCGTAGGCGTAGGAGAGCAAGCAGTTGATCCGGTCTCGGGGCGGTCGTCGATTTCGGCCATTGAAATCGAAAGAGTCGCCTTCGGGTCCCGAGATCATCGCCGCGAACTGGCTGAAGTAGATCCGGGCCGCCGTTCCTTCAAGGCCAAGGAGGGTCTCGATCGATGTCGCCGCACCAGCACGCTCGGCTACGGCCTTGAGCGATTCGAGGGAGGGCCCAACATCCGTGCGGGCATTTCGCCGGAGCAATGTGCGGCAGTTCCTGATCTTGCCCTCGATCATTTTCCGAGCCAGAGGAAGCCCCGCTTGGGAGGCGATCCCAACCTGGCGACGGCGAAGCTCGACATGCTTCGAGGGGAGACCCTCGGCGATCCCGGAGAACCAGCCTCCGTAGGAGAACCAACAGATCGGGATCTCCTCCGCGAAGCAATATCGGATGAGCTGGCTCGTGACTTGCACGTTGCCGAACACGGAAATCTGGGAAACGTCAATGGTCCGCACCGCGGCAATCGCTTCCTTCCCACGCGAGATTTTGACTCGGCCTCCCGAGATTCCGGCTGTTGCTCCTTGTTCGGTGACATAAAGGGGTCGTGCCTCGGAGTCGAAGGGAACGAGCCGACGCGGAGAACGATTTGACCGCTGGGCTAGATAGTTGGTTTCGTCAGGGAGACAGATCCCGACCAAGGAGCACCGCGGGCATTTGGGGCTGTCAACCAAGGGCGGTGGAGCATGATCGAGAGCCGCAACTGATCGGAGCTCATCAGCAAGCCCGAGCGTCTTGGCAATGAGTTCTTCGTCAAAAAGAATCGGAACCCTTTGTCGAGTCTCGACGAAGTAGATGACGCCTTCGTCGCATCGGTAACCGTTGTCTCGCAGGATCAAGCCTTGGACGCAAAGTTGAACCCGTTCGGGTTCCCAAGCCAGATCGTCATCCGGTGGCCGTCCTTTCTTTATGTCGACGGGGCGGACGGCGCCATCCCCTCCTTCGAGAATGTCGATTTTGGCGATCAGCCCTAGACGATCCGATCCAATGAGGACCGAACGTGCTTCTTTCACCGGATCGTCATTATCTGGCGGATCGGCCCGGCCTCGTTCGGAGTCGACCGCACGATGCTGAAACCGGCCCTGCTCGACATCAGGATTCGATTGGAATCGGGCCTGGACCCACTCGAGATAGAACAACCGGGGGCAATACGAAAACTCGTTGACCATCCGCGCCGGGACTAGCTCGGGGACCTCTGGAAAAGCGCTGGCAGTCATCGCGGCCAGACGCGGACGGCAGGCCCGAGGGGGCCATCGCCTTGGCTTCGGGTTCTGCGGCTCGATCCAAACAACGAGAACACTCCCAAGCCCCGCAACTCGGACACAACTGGGAAAGCGGAATCACGTCTCAATGGTCGGGGGCCGTCGAGCTGCAAACTTTGGTGGGCTAGCAGGACGCGAGTCGAGGCAGCATCCAAAGGCGGAGACCAAATTGGCCAGATGATGGAGCGATTCGTGTATCCGTCGTAAAGCCTTATTCGCTGCCAACCGACGGTCTTGGCTCCAGAAGGAGTGTCGACCATTGGGAAGAATGACAAACCCATTACAGCTAGCCAGGTGGGGGAGGGAGCTCCGCGGTTTGCGGCGGTGCCGTTGGTGGCTATTGCTCCATCGCGAACCGCACGGTGGTCGTAATTAGCGCCGTCGAACGCGACTCGCTGCCAACCAGTTAGGGCGTCGCTTGGTCCCCCGAGCTGCTGCACCCCTTTCTGGGGCGCGTCGAGGATCGAGGATCGCAAGGTCATTTGACCGGTGGGGGCGTAAAACGGTGTGAGCTCGACATCACCTTTCGGCCGTTGACTGATTTGAGTGGCAAGACCAATCAGCCATCGAGCCGGCCAGGGATTAGCCGTGTTCCCCTCGGCGTCCTCTGCAGCCTTGAAATGCGAGGCCATCGGCTTAGGGAGTACGCGAATTGGATCGCTCCCAGCAGTCCCTTTCTTCAGAGGAGGAAAGTCGGGGAGGCCGCCGGGTAGGGGGGCGCCGTCCGCTCGCACCTGCTCGAAAGCCGAGTCAAGTTGCGCGGCTAGTTCCTCAAGGGATCGCGATCCTTCGACCTGAGCGATCGGTGATCCCGATGTCGACCATGACAGTCGCAAGTCGGGAAGCAACTGGTGCTCGCTCAACGAAAGCAACCCGATTGCCGCCAGGAAGCCGAGGGGGTCGTCGCCGTGGAGGGCCGGAACTCGGATCATTTCGGCACCTCTGAGCAGAGCATGTCGGCGAGACGGACGAGGGTCTCGAGGAATGCCAGAGTCCATAGTCCATAGCGTTGGTTAAGGCTGTCGAACCGCTGCGGATGCGCCCAAGAAACTTGAGTCGTCAACGGACTTGCATTGAAGGACCTTCCATCCAGGGAAAACTCCAACGAGGGGCATTTTGGATCCCGGACCGGCCGCATCAGGGGGCGTGCCCATCCGTGGTGGCTGGCGATGAGATGGAGGACCAAATCTCGATCGACCCCGTCCGCGGGGTCAATGATCTCGTCAGCGAGCTGCTCGGAACGCGCTTCGTGGCGAAATCCACGCGGCAAACCAGAACGAGCCGCGGCAAGCCGGGCACGAGGATGGCGGGGGTCGATACCCGACTTGGCCAGCAAGCCACCGCTCAAGGCGGCCAACTCGTCGCCCAAGTGAAGTGAGATTTGAAATCGCGGATCGGCTTTGCCGATATCGTGAAGTGAGCCAGCCACTCGTACCGCCTCGACTAGATCGATAGGCAGGCCGAGATTCGTTGCGAACTCGGCTGCCAGTGTTCCGACCTCTTCGCCGTGCCGATCGAGGGGGACTCGATGGTCGCCCAAGGAGGTCGACGTCTCGTCGTCGTCCGACTTAGCGTCGGCTTGGGGGCGCGAACCACTAGGCGAGCGCCTTCGCGACAACCAGGCGACCACTTTCTCATCAGCCTCCGCCGGATAGGGAAAGACTCGCCAATGACCGTTGCTAAACGATTGGTAGGGGCCCGGCATTGCTTCAAGCAAATCACTGATCTGACCGGAGTCGTCGGAGTCGAAGGCACTCAGCCTCTCGGCAAGGACGCTTCCCAGTCCCGCCTCGAAGCTTTCGGCGACCTCGGCTGAGATACGAGCGACCGAACCAAGCCGAATCGGCGCCAGATCGGCCACATCGGCTACTGGGGTCGAGCTTCGATGACCGGTCCATCCCCATTCGTCGTGTCCGCCGACCTCGGAAGCAAGAACGAGCCGATCTCCGGGGCGAACATCCCTCGGATGCTGGACGAGAAGAGGGATTTCGTCGCGGCCCCGATAGACGACCCCCAAGACAACGGACAGCTCCACGCCGTTATCTACAAAAGGTGGCGCCGTTGCCCCCTCTAGGTCGGAGGTCGGCGTAGTCGCAATAGATGATGTGATCAGGGCCCGAGCCTCCCAAATAGGCACGTCGACAAACTCCCAGTCGACCGGGGCCACCAGCTCGATCCATTCCTGCCATGCCTGCTCGTCAGCGCGGTCCAAAGTGGGCGGGATGGCCCGCCAGGCAACGGATACGTCGGGCGAAGCGAGCACCGACCCGTGGAGGAAGGGCGCGACCGGCTGGTCGGGAACAGGGGCGGGTTTGGTTTGGGCCCACCTCTCGAAATGGGCGCTTAAGGCGATCGGGGTAAGGGGCGCTTCCGGCTCGAGATAGGCGGGTGCGCCCCGGAGGCGCTCGCGCAACGCGAGGATGCCGAAATCGATCGATGGATCGAGGGTCTGGGACTTGACATGGCGTTCTTTCTCCAGGTCGTTAACCATTCCGAACTCGCGCAGCCAAAGCCAGGTCTTCTCGGTTGATTCGCCGTAAATCGGGTCGTCGCCGGCCGAAAATGGTGCGCGGACGATGTAGGAGGGGGCGGGGGTCAGGAGGCCGAGGCGATTGACCCGCCCGAAGCGTTGGACCAGCGCCGACATCGGTGCGAGCTCGGTGACGATGAAGTCGAAATCGAGGTTGGCTCCGACTTCGATGGTTTGGGTCGCCACCAAAACTAGGGCGTCGTTCAGATTCCGCTCAGCCCCGGCGACGACGCTCGGCAGCCATGCCTGGAGGGTCTTCTCGCGCTCGTAGGCTCGGGAGCGTCCGGTAAAAAGCGCCGACTTGAATTCCTCGGCCTTTAGCGACTCGAAGGCGGCCCGCGCCGTACCGACGGTATTGCACACGACGGCGGCCACCTGACCGGGCTGAACCCGCTGAATTGCGATTTGGGCCATCGCCTTTCCCAACTTGTCGGCGGACTCCTTCCATTTGTCTCGGTTGGTCAACCAGGCCAGGTTTACGAGGACACCAGGTTTTGATGCACTAAGGCGTTGACGGGCGATCCGCGACGAGGTCGGGAAGCGATCGCTTGCCATCTGTAAGCCCAGATCGGCTCGAAAAGTACGATCTTCGGCTTCGCCGGTTGCGGTCATGCGCGTGAACTTGACAGCGCGTGAGGGCACGGCCTCCCGCCGCTGGTGGTTGGCAACCCGATGCACGGTCGCCGCCAAAGGCTTCGAGATGTGGGCTTCGTCGAGCACGATCCAGGTGTCAAGTCCAACCAGCGCGGCGTTGATCGGGCGCATCGCCGGACTCACTCCATAGCCTCGAAAGAGGAGCCGAGACCCGAACTGATCCACAGTCGAGCTGATGACGGCCGGGGTATCGGGACGCCGGAGCCAGCGAGAATCCCAGGTGGCGCCGCCGCGCATCTTGCAAACAATGAGCGCATCCAGACCGTTCTTAAGCCGCAGACTCTCGGCTACAGCTCGCACCAAAGAGCTCGGCGGATCCTCGAGCGCCGACTTAAGCGCTAGCGCTTCCCGCTCGGCAGCATCGACCACGATTCGTCGATCGACGACGAAACAGAGGCGAAGGGGGATCGCGCGATGCTGCTCGTCTCGTTGCATGGCTAGGGCGTAGGCCCATATGTCCATGACACTGGTCTTGCCGAGGCCGGTGGGGACGTCCACAAGTGAGGGCCACAATCCTCCGACGAGTTGCTCTAGTAGTGACTGCTGCCACTCGAAAGGCTCGTGGTTCCTCACGGCTTCGAAGAACGCGGGGAAGTCGCCGACGCTGAACGAAGTCACGGTGGGTCCAGAGGAATGCAGAGCCCGCCGCCGTAAAACCGCATCGAGCCCGCGAAAACCGGCCCGGAAATCTGCTCGTCGAACCGAAGCCGAGCGTGTGTGAAAGGGATGACAGGGTCTCCGCGCCTCCGAAGGGTGTCGGTGGGCAGAAGTCGTGGAGCGCCTTGGACGAAAGCCTGCCGTCCGACATCAATTTCCGCCGGTTGAGGGAGGCCGGCGTTCTTGACCGCCCTGGCAACTTGCTGCTTTAGGCCTGTCTGGTTCCGGCTATGCCCGTCCAGAACAATCGGGAGGGCAGTTGCCCAAAGCCGAGAAGGGCCCGCCCAACGTTCGGCTTTTAGACCCCGGGGCACCCATCGAGGTGAACTCGGGCCAACCCTCGAAAGTCTGATTTGGCCGAGCGGTCCCGCATTCAACTGGAAGGTATCGCGGGTTAGGACCGAGGCCAATGCTTGGAGTTCGTCGCGATGAAGTTCGGGAACGGCAACGCCGACCCCGAGGAGGTGCCCATCGGAGTAACTCCCACCCACGTCGACCAGTCCCAAGAAAGCGCACTGAGTGATGTCACCCTCGTGATGCCCGTGAATAGAGGGGATGTCTACCTCGCTCTGACTCATCACTGCCCGGCGGAAGTAGTGGCTAACCCGCACCGCAAAGCGTCCATCGAGCTGGGTGGAGTCGATTGAGAAGCAGACGAGTTGCCGATAGAGGCTTTCGTGAGCCGGCGTTGCTCGGGTTCGGCGCTCATAGCCGTAATCCACCCCAAGCCCTATTTCCCATGGGTAGCCGGGCTCACCCCGCTCGTACTTGGCCTCGTGGGCACCTCGAAGTGCATCGAGCGAACCAGGAAAGGGACATCGAACCTGAGCCGAAGCGACGATTTCGGGGTCATTGGCGGTGGCGGTCCACCGAAGGCCCCTTGAGTCGTCCGGAGGTTCGGCAACCTCGACAATCGCCGGTGAGGTGGATCGCCCGAAGTAGGGAATTCGCCGGCACATCTCGGTGAGGGCAGTTTGCTGCACATCCGTCAGTGCGAGATCGGACCAGAGGAACCAGATGTCCCGATCTCGCGGTATCGCCCTCGCCCACGAACGTTCTCCATTGGTTCTGGCGGGGAGGACGCCGCTTTTAGTCGCCCCGGTCGAATTGAGCGGCACATATGCCTCCCGTCGAAACCCGAGCGCCTCGGACGCCACCAAATCGGGCGGTGGCGAGTTTTCCAGGAAACGCAGCAGCTCATCGTCCACCGGCGATTGAGCGACCGACACCATCGCCGAGAAGAGCCGCATCCAGGAGGGGGGCCACTCCCAACGGTCGTTGTTGTTCCACTCGCCGGCCTCGAATGGAGCCAGCAGCAACTGACAACGGACGGCGATCATTCGGAGTCGAGGGTTGCCACGTAGAACGTCTGCTCGATGACTTTGAGGAGCCTGGCGCTGGGAGTCACCGTGACGGGTTCGGAGTTCCATTCGATGCCGACCTTCTTCATGTCAGCTTTCGCTACATCTAGGAGGTCGAGAGCCTTATCGCTGGTCAACTCGAACTCCTCGACCTTGTTGCCGCGGCCCACCCATTGGAGGGTTTCGGACGCGAGGACGAGATCGGAGCCGGAGCGAAGGCTGAGCCCTGCCCGTCCGAATGCGAGCCGGTCGCCGGCCAGCGCTAGCGAGGCGAGTGCTACCCGGGCTTCTGGTGTGGCATCACCGCTTCCAGCAGGGAACGAAAGGCGGGCCAGGCCCGTCAGCGACAATGCGGCTTCGCGCGTAATCGCTTTCACCGAAACCCCGCCGGTGGCTTGTTCAGCCGCGACAGGAACCATCCCGTGCCCGAGCTCGCTGAGCCTCTCGTCCTTGGTTGACCTGTTGTTGGTTTCGATCTCGGAGCGCCACTCGGCAAGAGGAACTTTCGATGACCCCGGCAGGTTCAAAGGATCGCCCTTGGTGGCGGCCTTACGGCCCCGGAGGACGCTCCAGCCGATCATCTCCGAGGTGTAAGAACGGGGGACCTTGAGACTTATCCTCTTGCCACGATGCGAATCCCAGACCCCGAAGATCAGGTCTTGAGGCGAATATGTAAGAAGCGCAGAGGCGTCGGTCAGAGTTGCCATGGTGAGGGCTTCACCTAGCGGCGTCTTGTCGAACGCCTTGCCGTCTATCTCACTGTCGAGTAGGTAGGCGTCACGGCTCCGATGCGGAGCTTCCCAGCTTGACACCCTGACCGTACGATCCGCGAGCGCCGCTTCCATGATGATTTGGGGAATCCCCAGCCTTGCGGCGTTCTCCCGCAAGGCCTGTTCAACACGATTGGCTTGTGATTGGATCGAGTCGAGGATCACAACGCTGACTGGCTCACCATCCTCACCCCACCGTTCTTCGAGGTGATATCGCGACCCGTCGCCACTGGCGATATAAGTCGGGGGGAAAACCTTGGCTGCGGGCCCCGCCTGAGGTTGGTAGGTAGCTCGAATTCGGATCGCAGCGTCATCGCTTCTTAGCGTTACCGCCTCACGCAATCGCTCGAGAATCTTCTTAGGCATCATTCCTCCTTGTTGACTTGATTCAGCCAACGCCGTTGAAGCTACCTCAGGGCAATGACAGAGTTCGTGGATCGGAACTTCCGAATTGCTCACCTTTGGATGAATCGCCCCACGTCGGCTCTAGGACAGGGCCTGGCAGTTAACCTCCAGCTTCGATGATTGACATGCGGCCGCTCGAGCAGGTCGACCCCGAGATTGCCGACCTGATCCGGCGCGATGTCGAGCGGCAGAACACCCACATCCACCTGATCGCCTCGGAGAACTTCGCTTCGCCGGCGGTGATGGCGGCATCGGGCTCGGTGTTCACCAACAAGTATGCCGAGGGTTATCCGGGCCGGCGCTACTACGAGGGTTGCGAGGTGGTCGACGAGATGGAGTCGTTGGCCATCAACCGCGCCAAGGTGCTATTCGGTGCCGACCATGCCAACGTGCAAGCCCATTCCGGCGCCCAGGCCAACATGGGGGTCTACTTCTCGTTGATCAAGCCGGGCGACACCGTGCTCGGTATGCGGCTCGATCAGGGTGGCCACCTGACCCACGGGTCGCCGGTGAATTTCTCCGGCCTCTATTACAACTTCGTCGCCTACGGGGTCGACCCGGACACCGAGCGAATCGACATGGACGAGGTCGAGCGTCTCGCCAAGGAGCACCGACCGAGGATCCTCCTCGCCGGCTACTCCGCCTACTCGCGCACGCTTGATTACGAGCGGTTCCGCCAGATCGCCGACGACGTCGAGGCGATCTTCATGGTCGACGCCGCCCATTTCATCGGTCTGGTCGCCGGCAAGGCCTACCCCAACCCGGTCCCATACGCCGACGTGGTGACTGCCACGACCCACAAAGCACTACGCGGTCCCCGCGGCGGTCTCATTCTGGCCCGCGCCGATTACGGCACCCAGGTCGACAAGGCAGTGTTCCCCAATGCGCAGGGCGGGCCGATCATGAGCCAGATCGCGGCCAAGGCAGTGTGCTTTAAAGAAGCCTCGACCAAGGACTTCGAAAGCTACGCCCATCAGATCGTCGCCAATGCCGCGGCGATGTCGGCGCGGATGCAGGACGAGGGAGTTCGGGTAGTCTCCGGCGGCACCGACAACCATCTGTTTCTCATCGATCTGCGCTCGGTCGACCCCGATCTCACCGGGAAGGACGCGGCCAAAAAGCTCGACCAGGTCGGGATCACCCTCAACTTCAACACCATCCCCAACGACCCGCGCCCGCCATCGAAGGCGAGTGGTTTGCGAATCGGGACCCCGGCCATGACGACGATGGGGATGACGGAAACCGAAGCCGACGAGGTCGGCAGCCTGATCGCGCAAGCCTTGCGAACCGACGGACCGGAGCTCGAGAAGGTCGAAGCCAGAATTCGCGAGCTTGCGGCCAGTTTCCCTCCCTACCCCGCCGATTTCTCCGGTTACGTCTGATCCTCTTAGACTTTGTGAAAGGATTCACAAGATGAGTGAGCAGCAACGACCCGCCGAAAACTCCGCCCGATCCCAGATCGCCGAGTCCGCCGGGGGTTGGTCAGCCTCGGGCTCCTTCCTCGGATCGATCCTCGCCGGCACCCTCCTCGGCTACCTCGCCGACCTGTGGCTCGACACTCGACCCTGGTTCATCGTGGTGGGGATCATCGCCGGGTCCTATGCCGGTTTCATGACGATGTGGAGGCTCGCCAAGAGCATGGACGACATCGAACGGAAGCGGCCATGAGCGAGCCGTTGCGGGTCGCGGTCGAGACCCCAGTCGAAGCGCGCCTCGCCCGCAACATGGTGGCGCGGTCGATCTATCTGCTCCCGTTGGCCTTCGCCCTCGGCGGGCTGCTGCGAGGACTCGACGGTGCTTGGGCTGCCCTAATCGGGCTCGGCGTGGTTGCTGGCAACCTCTATCTCTCCGGAAAGCTATTGAGCCTGGCGATCCGGGTATCGCTCACTATGTATCATGCCGCCGCCCTGATCGGCTTTGTCCTTCGCATGGCCCTCATCGCGGGGACGATGTTCATGGTGGTGCGCTTTGTCGAGATAGACAGAG
>JBPCQV010000026.1:0-12013 GCA_050997725.1 Acidimicrobiia bacterium | reverse complement strand
GACTACGGCTTGGAGAGTGTCAAGCCGGCTGTTGAACCCGATCTCGGGATGGTGATACTTCTCACTGCTTCCCCAGTTCCGGAGGGCGCTGACCTTCCTGGCAATCTCAGCGTCATTAGTGACAATCGCCCCGGCATCGCCAAAGGCGCCGATGTTCTTTCCGGGATAGAAAGATGTGGCAGCGGCGATCCCAAACGACCCGATACGCCGGCCGTGCCTCGTCGCCCCCTGCGCCTGAGCGGCGTCTTCGATCACGATCAAATCGGGAACCGTGAGGAGGTTATCGCAGGGCGCGATTTGACCGAATAGGTGAACCGGGACAATCGCCCGCGTTTTTCGATCCAAGCGAGCAACTGCTTCCCCCTGATCCATGAGGTAATAATCGGGGTCACAATCGACCAGGCGTACATCTGCGCCCGCTCGCAGCACTGCCAGGGCCGTGGCTATGAAGGTGTTGGCTGGAATCAAGACCTCGTCCCCGCGTCCGATTCCTGCCGCCCGCAAAGCCAGCTCGATCGCATCGGTGCCGTTGGCCACCCCGATACAAAACTGGGCTTCGCAGAATCGAGCGAAAGATGCCTCGAACTCCGAAACCTCACTCCCGAGGATGAACCCCGATCGCTCGAGCACCCCGGTCCATCCAGCCTCGACGTCGGTACGAATCTGCTTTGTTTGCCGGTCGAGGTCGACCAGAGGGATCTGCGACGTCATTCGTTCGCGTCCAACGTGACCAGGGCGCCGTTCTGCTGGGCCGAGACCGACATCGCCGAGACGGCTTTGACGACCTCGAACCCTGCCCAGCCATTGGACTCGTCCGTTCCTTTTCCGAGCAGCCGGGCGACGAACTCGTCGCACTCGGCCCGCAGTGGCTCACCCAATGAGACGTTGGGAATGGTGATCGAACCGTCGCGGATGTTTGCCCGGAAAGACGCGAACGTGTCGTGAACGGCTTCGGAACCGTCATCTACGCCCTTGTCGTAAATACGAAGTGGCTCCATCAAGTCCATGTCGTTCACCGAGAGCATGCGCTTTGAGCCGACAATCACCATGAACCGCGACTTGCGGGGATGCAGCCAGGACGCGTGCACATGGACCAGCACCCCGTCCGGATAATCGAAGGTGGCGAACACCGTGTCGTCGATTCCACCGTTGAGCCACGAACCACCTCGGCACGAAACGGCGAGCGGAGTCGCATTCAACCAAAAGTTGGCGATCGACACATCGTGGCTGGCCAAGTCCCAACCAGCATCAACATCGGTGCGGACTGGCCCAAGGTTGGTTCGCAACATCGAGGCGTAGTACACGTTGCCGAGGTCGCCGGCGTTGATGAGTCGTTTGGCCTCACGTACTGCAGGATTGAAGAGAAAGACATGGCCCACCATGAGGATCAATCTCCGCTCGTCTGCCAGCTCGCAAAGCTTTCGAGCCTCTCCAGTCGAGTCTGTCAGAGGCTTTTCGACAAACACGTGCTTGCCAGCCTCGAGCGCAGCGAGGACGAGCTCAAAGTGGGTGGAAGTCGGAGTAGCAATTACGACTGCATCGATTTCAGGATCAGTCAAAGCGGTGCGCGCGTCTGTTTCGAGAACAACTCCGGGAAACCTCTGAGCCAGGGCTGCGCGCCGTTCCGGACGTGGCTCGACGACCATGCGAACAGTGCTTTCGGGGTGATCGGAGAAATTCCGGATCAGATGAGGCCCCCAATGACCTCCTCCGAGGACCGCGATCCGAAGCTTTGCTGCAGGCACCTACTTATCAATCGGCCCGTGGACGAGGTGGGTGAAGAGCCTTCTCGAAGGGTTCCGCGGGGCCAGATTGAGATATTCCGGAATCCGACTCCGGCCTCGGCTAGAACATTCCATGCATGGCCGACGCACTGATGTTCCTCCCGATCTACAACCAGATCAAAGAGCTGCCACGGGTCATCGACGAGATCCGGAAGGAAGGACCTGCCGATGTCGACTTCTTGCTTTGCGACAACGGTTCGACGGACGGAAGCTCGCACCTGATCGCCGAAAGCAAGCTGCCGACGATTTCAGTCGCAGAGAATCAGGGGATCGGGCACAGCTACCGGCTGGCCCTCGAGTGGGCATCGGCCCGGGACTACAAGATCTTCGGCACGATGGCGGGCAACGGGAAGATGCTGGCCCGCGAAGTGCCGAGGCTGATTCAACCGCTTCGCGCCGGTGCGGCTCATTACGTCACGGGGAGCCGTTTCCTGCAAGGCGGCGACCACCCCAATCTGCCCGGATTCAGACGCCTGGCGATTCCAATGGTCAATGTCTTTGTTTGGCTCATGACCGGCAGGAAAGTGACCGACTCGACCAACGGTTTTCGGGCGTTTCGGCTCGATCTCCTCGAAGCGCACGAATTCGACCTCAAGGCACCGTGGATCAGGACCTACGGGCTCGAGTACTACCTGTACGCGAAAGCCTTGCGCGACGATCGGGTGGTTTGCGTCGAGGTGCCCAGCACGATGCGTTATCCCGAGCAGGGCAAGTACTCCAAGATTCGACCGGGCACTGACTGGTTGGCGATGCTCAGACCGTGGTGGAGGGCGCGATTCGACGGCAAACGGTTCGGGTTGCTGCCATGGGCATGAGTTGATCCATTCCTCGGTCTTCGTGCACGACACTGCCATCGTTGAGCGAGATGCTGATATCGGAGAAGGCACTTCGATCTGGCATCACGCCCATCTCCGCAGCGGAGCGTCGGTAGGGAGTTACACAAACTTGGGGAAGAACGTGTATGTCGACTCCGGGGCCGTGATCGGATCGCATTGCAAAGTCCAGAACAACGTCTCGATCTATCGAGGGGTGACAATCGAGGACGAGGTTTTCGTCGGACCGAGCGCGGTGTTCACCAATGATCTCGTGCCGCGGGCGATGAAGGAAGATTGGACGCTGGTCACAACTTTGGTCGAGAACGGGGCGACGATCGGGGCTCACGCCACGATCGTCTGCGGGGTTCGGATCGGACGACTCTCGTTTATCGCCGCCGGCGCGGTAGTGACCAGGGACGTGCAGCCTCAGGAGCTGGTGGTGGGAAACCCTGCTCGGAGGGCCGGGTGGGTTTGTAGTTGCGGAGCGACGATCATCCGCGGTTCGGGAGATCTGGTTGAAACCGTTTGCTCCGTCTGCGGAACCAAGAACCCGGTTTAAAGCTCACAGCGCCGGCAGGAACACATCCTGACAGCGAGGTGGGCTCTGCTGATCGAGAGCGCGCAGAGGCATGAAACGCCACCACCACCGCCCCGACGTGGCGAGGCCTGTTACCGACTGGGTGTCGGCGGTCGTCGTCGAAACCCCGTCTCGCATATAGGTCACTGAGACTGAACGGCCGACGAGATATTGCTGGAACTGCGGAAAAGCGATCAAGTAATCCCGATCGCGATAAACCTGCAAGCCGGGATCGGAGCTCTCGACGATTTGCACGGGACCGTCGTATCCATCGCGTAGGGGAAAGGTTTGCGGGACGAGGAAATGATTCGTCTCCCCTTGGGCGGTGAGCAGATTCGAGTACATGTTGAAGCTGTAGGCCGTCTTGAGTTCGACGTAGGGCGTCAGCCCATTAAGAAAGGCAACCACGACTACCAGGGCGGTGGCGGGAGCCAGACGCCAATCGAGACCAACCCACTCCCGCCTTCGAAAGATAAAGCCGATCCACCAGAACAAGATCGGAACCCACAGCAGAAACGGCAGGACCGAGAGGAGGCTCGTCGTGATCGGCGAAGACGGGAGTACGGACATCAAGACCAAAGCGAAGGCAAGAGCAGCCCCGATCCGTCGAGCCCATAAGAGGAACCTCGAATTCATGGTCGCTCCCGCCTCGAGGTGCGATGGAGGCAGGAAGGCAGCGAACAGAAAGAAGAGCACGGCGGTGAAGTCGTAGAAGTGTTGGTCGAAGTCGAGCGAGATCAGTCCGTGGAATACCGATCCCACCACAATGCCGATCCACCTGGTCCGATTCCACAACAGCAGCGGGACGACGGCGAGCTCGATAAGCGCGGTCGACCAGACTGCGATAGTCGCTGCCACCGAATTCGTTAGAAGCTCCCGAAAACCCCAACTGTTCAGGCTCTGGTTCGCATAGAAGACCGCACAACTCGTGGTCGGGTCAAAGAACCCGGTGTTGAGCTTGGCGAAGGCGGCAAACGCATAGAACACCACGAGCAGCCATCGCAGTCCGGTTGCGAACCGCAGACCACGAGTGAAAAGAATGATGAGCGAGGCCAGCCCGGCCAAGAGCCAGTGATTGCCGGTTTGGGGAATCTCCCCAACAACCGAGAGCACAGTCGTGGCTGCGGCGATCAACCAAATTGACCGCGTGGGAGCGACCATCAATGCGATCCCCAGGAGCCCCACCAGGAGCTCGATGATTCCGACGAGCGAGGGCAGATCCGGTTGGTGCCAGTTGCCGATCACATGGGCCACTAAGGCGACCCCGAAGAGCCGAGCGAGCAAGCGGTCCTTCGGCAGCATCAAGGGGTAAGTCGGGACGGCTGGCGCTGTTCCCAACGAATGCCGAGGAGTCGCGGGATTTGCTCCTGGCCCGCATACTCGGGGAATCGCTCCATTTGTCGTTGCGAGATCCCAGACTCACTCAGGTAGCGGACGTCCCAGCCGGCGTTGGAAGCGGCGTTGAGCAAGTGGGCCATCGAGCGGTGGTAGAACCGAACCTTCGCTTTGCCGGCAGGTTCGTCGGAGAACCCCTTGCCGAAGTAGGCGCCGGTTCGCCACAGGATCTCGCCTTCGGGGACTTCGATCGGAGTCGACCTGGGCGCTGTCCACACCGGGTGGTTGATCACCATCGCCAGCACTCCCCCGGGCCGCACGGCCTCAGCCACCTGAGCGAAGAAGGCGGCCTCGTCCTCGACGTGTTCGAGCACGAGGCCGACATAGGCGCCGTCGAAACTTGAGCGCCGTACCCAGCGCAGATCAGGCAGCACCGACTGCACCACCGGGCACTCTTTCCGAGCAATCCGCAACAACTCCAGATTCAGATCACAACCAACGATGCGGGCGCCGGAGTCGCTGACCCGTGTGGCTAGCCGTCCGGTCCCACAGCCGAGATCGGCATAAAGCCGATCAGGTTGAGGGTCGAGCAGACGGATGAGGAGTGGTGCGATCTCCTCGTCATAGGCGGGATCGGCGGCCAGCTCATCGATCCACCAGCCGGCCAGCCGTTCCCAAGTCACGGCTCCAACCCTATGTAGTTAGCGCCCCAGAACGGTGCTTCTGAACCAGGGGAGGGTCTTCTCGAGCCCGGCGTGCAAAGAGATCTGGGGCTTCCAACCCAAGAGATCCTCGGCCTTTTGGGTGTCGGGCCGGCGGACGGTGGGGTCATCGACGGGGCGAGGGAGGAATTGGACGCCGGGGTTGGTGCCGACGACGGCTTGCACTAGCTCGGCCAGTTGGAGCATCGTCACCTCCTCGGGATTGCCGAGGTTGACCGGCTCGCTGCAATCAGAGAGCAACAGGCGAAGGATGCCGTCGATCAAGTCGTCGACATAACAGAGGGATCGGGTCTGGCCGCCGTCACCGTGGACGGGCAAGGGCTCGTTACGCAAAGCCGCCGCAAAGAAGGCCGGAATGGCCCGGCCGTCGTGGCCGCGCATACGCGGCCCGAAGGTGTTGAAGATGCGGACGATCCGGGTGGGGAGGCCGTGCTGGCGGTGGTAGGCGAGAGTGAGGGCTTCGGCAAATCGCTTGGCCTCGTCGTAGACGCCGCGCGGCCCCACCGGGTTGACGTTACCCCAATAGGTCTCGGGCTGGGGATTGACGAGGGGATCGCCGTAGACCTCCGAGGTCGAGGCGAGAAAGAAGGCTGCGTTCTTGGCGAGCGCCAGACCGAGTCCCTTGTGGGTGCCGATCGAGCCGACTTTGAGAGTGTGGATCGGCCAGCGCAGATAGTCGACGGGAGACGCCGGGGAGGCAAAGTTGAGGACGTAATGGACATCGCCGGCGACATGCAGGTAGTCGGTGACGTCGTAGTCGATCAGCTTGAAGTTCGGGTTGCCAAGCAGATGACCGACGTTGGCGGCCGAGCCCGTGATCATGTTGTCGATGCACGTGACTTTGGCCCCCGAATAGACCATCCAGGTGCAGATGTGAGAGCCGAGGAACCCCGACCCTCCCAGGACGACGGCGTGCTTTTGCTCGAGCTCGGGGAACGGGTTCAGCCCCAAGCCTCTGCCATTTCCGTTTCGGACTTCAACCATGTGATTACCCATCGGTGGGACCGGTCCCATCCTTTACGACAACGCCAGTCATCTGGTTCGCTAGGCGTGCCGGAATATTCCCCTAATTAGACGTCCGGCAGGACTCTTTTGGTTCCCCGCCTGATTTCAGAGCTGGTCGACGTGCTGGACACGGCGGCGAACCCAGTTTTCGCGGATTTGGACCGACGAAGGAGCGGTTCCTCCAGCAGCCGCCAGGAAAGGGCAGCGATAGCCACGGCCAGGGGCAGCACCAAGATCCGTGGTGAGCCCAGGTAGAGGATCGGGAGGTGCCAGAGGTAGAGCCCGTACGAGATCGTCCCGAGGTAGACGAGGACACGATTCTCGAGCAGACGAAGCGTTCCCGCGGACAAGACCGTGACCGCTGCCAGCGGAACTACCACGAAGCTCAGGAGGGCAATCGACCTCGCACTGCCAGGAATCAGCGCAATGAGCAGAATCGCGCCAAGACTTGCCCATCCCGCGGTCCGAGAAAGCCGGGGCGACGGCATCAGCGCGATCGCCCCTCCGGTCAAGAGCGCGAAGGCGTTGGTGTCGGAGCCGAAAGCGATCCGTAGCCAATTCGGCTCGATTTGCACCAGGTAGAGCCTCCAACCAAGAGCGAGAACGACACCGCCGACTACGACCTTGAGGTTCTTCGTCATGAGCATCACGAGCGGCCACAACAAGTAGAACTGCTCTTCTACCGCAAGCGACCAGGTGTGGGAGAGATTGCCCATCTGGTTACCCGCCTGCCATGCGTAGTAATTGGAAACGTAGGCAAGGGCTTTCACAGCCCTTGTCCCCCCGCCGCCGAGACCGTCGAGGGCGGATAACGCAGTTGCGCCCAAGACGGCGACAACCAGTGCGGGATATAGGCGTCGGATCCGCCGGGCATAGAACGATCGAAGCGATGGCTGCTCAGGGCCGGTCAGGATCAGAGTTATCAGATAACCAGACAGAACGAAAAACACGGTGACACCGACCGGACCGGCAGCCCCGAAGTCCCCAATCTGCAGATGGGAAAGCAGGACGAGCGAGATGGCGACCCCGCGCAGCCCGTCGAGGCTGCGAACCCTCGTTCCGGCCTTGCGTTTCTCGTGGAGCTGAGCTCTTGGATCGGGGCTCGTCGGCAGATCTTGCGAACCCTGAACCTCAACACGCGCACCCATCGTCGTCTGGGTCACGCTTGGACCGCGAACATTCGAAAGCCAGAAAGGTGAGCAGGTAGGTCAACGGGTCGGAGCCAATACGGGATTTCCCCCTTCAGAAGGCGATCGTCGAGGGAACCCGTCGGTGGAGGGTCGCCGAACATGTAATCGTCATGCGATGGGCACAGAAGCACGCGGTCGACGTGGCGCCTCGTGATGATATCGCGGGCCTCGCCGGGTTCGCTCGTAGTGAGCGCCGTGTACGTGTCAAGGATGGCGTCTTGTTGACGGATCGGGGTGCCGATGACCCGGTGATCGGTTCGGTATAGCAACTCAGAACCAAAGTCGATGTTGGCCAAAATCGTCAATTGGGTATTGCCCGGAGAAGGCTCGTTAAGGAAATCCGCCAGTTCCCGGACGCTGCACGACTCTCCCGAGCTGGGGACTGCATCCTCGGTCCCATATCCCGAGATGGCCGAGCCGACGATTAGGAATCCGGCGGCCGCGGCGCCGATTACGCCAACTCTTGTCAAAGACCTGATCACCTTGGGGCGGATCTCAGCGTTGTTTAGTACCGAGTCGATTCCCCAGAGCAAAGGAAACACGCCCAAGATCTCGGCGTGGGGGGCAAACCGGCTGTATCGAAGTGCCAGGATCAAAAAAACGGCGCCTCCAAGCAGGACCGGAAGGGCCGGGAGACCCCACCCCGATTTCGCGCGCGTCAGGGCGCTGAGGCCTACGAGAAAACCCAGGACAGGGGCACCCAGGTAGAGAATGGCGACCCCGACGCCGTTGATCGAAGTCGGGAGCATCGGTTGCAGCTCGGCGACCCGCTCGAGCCAGATCTCGCTGATGAGCGGATCGATTTCCGCCCACGGTCCACCGAGAACATTGGGAAAGGCCATCCAGACCGCCACGGCTGTTGCCAGACCAATGGCAGCAATTGCCGCCGCCCTCCCAAGCATTCCAGCCCTGGGAACGATTCGAGACGCGCCCGCCATCGTGACAAAAGCGGCCCCGGCCAGAGCCAGATGCACCACCGAGATCCGGTCATACTCCACTGTCTGCCAGGCCGGGCCCCGCTCCAAGAGCAAAGCCAACCCCACTCCAACCAACCAGGAGAACGACGCCCGCTCTAGGAGGGCCGCGAATTGACGACCGTGCGTAACCCACGCCGCGATCAGCGATATGAGGCACACACCAATCACGACCTCGAACTCAGTAGACACCCAAAGCCCAGCGGCCAAGGTGAGGCCAAACCAAACTTCGCGTGCACTCCGTCGGGGGTCGCTCAACATGCGCACGAGGAGCCCGATGGCAATGGTCATGAGGAGGAAGATCAGGACGTGGTGATCGGCGCGGCCGACGGCCGCATAGGCAAGGACCGCCGCCTGGGACACGCCAACGATTACGACTAGCGGCCAGTCGCTCGAACCGCGGAGCGGACGAGTCGCCCACTCCAATGCGACCAGCAGCAAGATGAGCATGATCGGACCGATCGCGAGGGCGGCAATGTTGAGCGCCGAATCGACACCCAGAGGGCTGAACGGAACGGCAACTGCGATCAAAATCAGGTCGTACAACCTGGTCCAGTGCTGAGTTTCTCCATAGGGAACGTTGGATCTCTCGATGACCGGATCGAAGAATGACTCGCCCCGCCAGAGTTCTTCGGCCCTGACCAGGTGCATGTAGGTGTCGGTGTCGACCAGGTCTCCGGCCAACAACGACGGCAGCGTGGGAATGGTGAAAACACCTTGAACGATCACAACCGTCAAGGCGGCAACGAGCCACAGCCGAGGCGGTGACCCGGTCAGAGGGAGGTTCTTTGGTCTGGGATATATCTCCGCGAAGACTTATCGTCAGCTCGGCGGGGCGACCTAATTGCTTCGGATCAGCTCCCGCAAGAATTTCCCGGTGTAGCTCTCGGAGACGTCGGCGACGTCCTCGGGTGTCCCCTCGGCCACGACCCATCCCCCTCCCCCGCCGCCCTCGGGTCCGAGGTCGATCACCCAGTCAGCCGACTTGATCACGTCGAGATTGTGTTCGATGACAACGACGGTGTTGCCGGAATTGACCAGCCGTTGCAGCACCTGGAGGAGCTTGCGGATGTCTTCGAAGTGGAGCCCCGTGGTGGGCTCGTCGAGAATGTAGAACGTGCGGCCGGTCGATCGGCGGCCGAGCTCGGAGGCAAGCTTGATCCGCTGCGCCTCGCCCCCTGACAGGGTGGTGGCGGCTTGCCCGAGTCGGATATACCCGAGGCCCACATCGAAAAGGGTTTGCAGCACCCGCATGATCCTGGGCTGGTTGGCGAAGACCACGATCGCCTCTTCGACCGACATCTCCAGGACTTCCGCGATCGAATGTCCTTTCCAATGGATCTCGAGGGTCTCCCGGTTGTAACGGGCGCCGCGACAGACCTCGCAGGGCACGTAGACGTCGGGCAGGAAATGCATCTCGATCTTGATGTTGCCGTCGCCGGCGCAGGCTTCACAGCGCCCGCCCTTGACGTTGAAGGAGAAGCGACCGGGCAGATAGCCCCGCGCCCGCGCCTCGGGGGTCGAGGCGAACAGGGTCCTGATCTGGTCGAAGACCTTCGTATAGGTGGCCGGGTTGGAGCGGGGGGTGCGGCCGATCGGCGATTGGTCGATGTTGATGACCTTGTCGATGTTCTGCACCCCGTTGACCCGGGTATGCCGGCCCGGCACCGCCCGGGAGCGGTAGATCTTCTGATGCAAAGCCTCAGACAGGATGTCCTGGACCAGGGTGGACTTGCCCGATCCCGACACTCCCGTCACACAGGTGAACAAGCCCAGCGGAAACTCGACGGTCAGGTCTTTGAGGTTGTGCTGTTTGGCGCCGACCACGGTGATCGACTTGCCGTTGCTGGTCCGTCTCATCAGCGGCATTTCGATTTGGCGTCTGCCGGCCAGATAGTCGCCTGTGATCGAAGCCGGGGCCGCGGTGATGTCCTCGATCCCGCCCTCGGCGATGATCTCGCCGCCGTGCTCGCCGGCACCGGGGCCGATGTCGACGATGTGGTCGGCGATGCGAATCGTGTCCTCGTCGTGCTCGACAACAATCAGCGTGTTGCCGAGGTTGCGGAGCCGGATCAGCGTCTCCATCAGCTTTTGGTTGTCACGTTGATGAAGCCCGATCGACGGTTCATCGAGGATGTAAAGCACCCCGACCAGCCCCGATCCGATCTGGGTGGCGAGCCTGATCCGCTGCGCCTCACCGCCCGCCAAAGTGGCCGCCGACCTGGCCAAGGTGAGGTAGTCGAGCCCGACATCGACGAGGAACTGGAGGCGGGTCCGGACCTCTTTGAGCACCCGCGCCGCGATCTGCTCGTCTCGTTCGGAGAGCGTGAGGTTCTCGGCCCACTGCGACACTTCCCCGACCGACATGATGCTGACCTGGTGGATGTTCTTCTTGGCGATCGTCACCGCCCGGCTGGCGGGGTTGAGGCGGGCGCCACCGCATACAGAGCACGGCACCTCGCGCATGAACTCCTGGTACCACTCCCGGGCCGAGTCGGAGTCGGCGGTCCCGTGGCGGCGGTTGAGAAACGGGATCGCCCCCTCGTATTCCGCCTGATAGACCCGCTTTCTCCCGTAGCGGTTGGTATAGGTGACCTGCACCTTCTTCCCACTCATGCCATAGAGCAGGGTTTCCCGGACCTTCTTCGGCAACTTGGCATAAGGCGTGTCGCGCGAGGACCCCATCTCGATCGACAGGCCTTCGAGAAGCCGTTTGTGATAGTCCGCGGTCATCGACGCCCACGGGGCCAGAGCCCCTTCACGGATCGTTCGTTCGGAGTCGGGCACCACCAGATCTGGGTCGACCTCGAAGCGGGTGCCGATGCCCGAACATTCGGGGCAGGCGCAGTAGGGGCTGTTGAAGCTGAAATTGCGCGGCTGAAGGTCGTCGGCCGAGAAATCCCCTTCGGGGCAGGCGAGATGTTGGGAGAATGTGTGGGTGGGACCGTCGATCCCTGCGATCTCCACTACCCCGTCGGCCAGGCGCAGCGCCGTCTCCAATGACTCAGTGAGCCTTTGGTTGATCCCCTCCTTCAAAACCAACCGGTCGACCACGACCTCGATCGAGTGCTGGAAGTAGCGGTCGAGACGGATTTGTTCGGTCAGCTCCCGGAGCTCGCCGTCGACTTTGGCGCGAGCGAAGCCCTGGCTGGCGATGTCCTTGAGCAGGGTCTCGTACTCACCCTTGCGGCCTCGCACGACCGGGGCCAGCACCTGAAAGCGGGTTCCCTCGCGGAGCTGGAGGACCTGATCGACGATCTGCTGGGGGGTCTGCCGTTTGACCGGCAGCCCGTGGGTGGGGCAATGCGGGACCCCGATCCGGGCCCAGAGCAAGCGGAGATAGTCGTGGATCTCGGTGACCGTTCCCACCGTCGAGCGGGGGTTGCGGGAGGCGGTCTTCTGGTCGATCGAGATCGCCGGTGACAAACCTTCGATGAAATCGACGTCCGGTTTGTCCATCTGACCGAGAAACTGGCGGGCATAGGCGGACAGCGATTCCACATAGCGCCGCTGCCCCTCGGCATAGATCGTGTCGAAGGCGAGCGAGGACTTCCCCGAGCCCGACAGGCCGGTGAAGACGATCAGCTTGTCGCGGGGAAGCTCCAGGCTGA
>JBPCQV010000013.1:0-10007 GCA_050997725.1 Acidimicrobiia bacterium | reverse complement strand
CTCCTCGCGAGCGCGTAATTTGTCCTGTGGCGAACGCCCAGAACCAAAGCTGTCCCGTAGCGAACGGTACTCGTTCGCCACAGGACGAATTTCCCCAGAAGCGCCTTCCTGTGGCGACAAATAACGGCGGAGGCGAAGCTGCGGTCCGGCGTCGTCGCCAAATTCGGCAGGTGGGGAACGGCTAAAACGTTCTTTGGTACCACCGCGCCGGAAGCCGTCTCGCTGGTGCCGAATTAGGTAAACGGCGTTCCCCACCTGCCGAATTAGAGGGCGGGCGTCTGGGCTCAACTGACCGACGGCCACTCCCCCCTTCGGGGGGAGAAACAGTCAAGCGATTCTCGAGAAAGTTGGGTTACTTCTTCTTGTGCCGATTGGCTTTAAGACGCTTGCGGTACTTGTGCTTCGACATCTTCTTGCGTCTCTTTTTGATCAACGAACCCATGCAATCCTCAGGAATGGAACAGTGGACCGGCCTAGCTTGGCGGGTCGCCCGGGAATGGTCAAGCCCGGGTGGCTAGCGGATTCCCTGCGTTGCAACCGACAAACGGATCACTTGCGCTTCCGGCATTGCCTCTGCGAGCGCATGTGCGACCGCAACTTCGTTCGGGGATTTGACGAAGGCCAGTACGGCCGGCCCCGCCCCCGACCAGCAAACGTGCGACGCTCCGGCCTCGCGGGCGGCGCGGATCGATTCCTTGACCCGCGGCCTGATGCCGTTGCGCGGGGCTTCGTGCATCTCGTCATCGGCTGCACCGGCGAGAAGCCCGTCATCGCCGGTGACCAGGCCGAGCATCAATGCCCCCATGCGACCGAGCGATCTCACCGCCACTGCTCGCGAGACCTGATCAACAAGAGCCTCGCGCGCCTCGGAGGTAGCAAACGAATCGGAGGGAATTGCCACCAACGGAACCAGGCTGTGGTGGAGCTCGAGGTGGCGGACGGTGCCGTCGGGAGGGCAGAGGACCAGGCCCCCGTACACGGCTGCGGCGGCGTTGTCCGGATGTTCTTCCATCGTGGCCACCAGTCTGAAAAGCACCTCCGGATCATCTGGCTCTCCGAACGCACGGAAGGCCGCCGCTGCCCCAGCCGCAGCGGCGGCCGCCGAGGAGCCGAGGCCCTTGCCGATGGGAATGTGGTTGTCGACAACCAAATCCAACGGCCTTTCCAACCCGACCCCCCGCTGGGCCGCGTCAAGGACAATGTCGAAGGTTTGGCCGTCCGGGACCTCAGGGCCGGTATGGCGGACACGCCATTCGGAGGAGGAAGTGGCACTTACCTCACAACGCAGCTCGAAGGCCAAGGCGAGGACATCGAAGCCGGGCCCGAGGTTGGCGGCAGAAGCGGGAGCAGAGGCGGTGGCCATGAACGGTGATAGAAACTAACCAATGCGGGATATTTTGGGGCTCGATACCTTGGTGGCGGAGATGGTCACCGGCTTGGGGCTGGCGCTGGTGTTGGGCAATGTGCTCGCCTGGCGAAAGCACCGCCAGGGGAAGCGACCCCCAGGGGTTGAAGGCGAGTTTCGTCAGGGCCGGGTCCAATTCCTGATCTTGGTGGGAGTGCTGATGACGATTTGGGGAGTGGGATCGCTCATCGTCGGGCCCAGCTAGTCGCTTGAACGGTCGGCTAGGGTCGCGCCGCTGGTGCGGATGTAGTTCAACGGCAGAACACGGGCTTCCCAAGCCTGAAGTGGGGGTTCGATTCCCCTCATCCGCTCGATGAATTTTCAGCAGCTCGGGCTTCCCGCGGATGCGAGTGGAGTCCTCCCGAGCCAAGCAATCGTCCGCGCAGTTGAACTGGGGATCATCAGCGCCGGCGAGTACAAGATCCAGCCTTCACAGATCCAACCCGCCAGCCTGGACCTGCGGCTCGGCGAGGTCGCCTACCGGGTTCGAGCCAGCTTCCTTCCTGATACCAGGCCGGTCGAGGTCAAGATCAAGGAGTTCATCGTCGACGAGCTGGACCTCCGCCGGGAGGGAGCGGTGCTCGAGACGAAAACGCCTTATCTGATCCCCCTGGCCGAGGAGCTGGACCTTCCCGACTTCCTCAGCGGAAAGGCCAATCCCAAGAGCTCGACAGGACGTCTCGACGTGTTCACCCGAGTTATCACCGACCAGAGCTTCCGCTTCGATGAGGTCCGACCGGGGTATCAGGGCCCGCTCTATCTCGAAGTCGTCCCTTTGTCATTTCCGGTCAAGGTCAAGCAGGGTCTGCCGCTGGCCCAACTACGACTGTCGGTTGGTGGCTCACGACTCAGCGATTCACAGCTAGGAGAGCTCCACGAGCGGCATCCGCTCCTGTTTCGTGACCAAGAACCCATCGCCGGGAGTCAGCTCGAGGTCGCGAATGGGCTCTACCTGAGCCTCGATTTGAAGGGGGACGCCGCCGGGCGGGTCGGCTATCGAGCCAAGGAGTCCACTCCCCCCATCGATGTCTCACGCACAGGTGTCTATGAGTGGGAAGACTATTGGGACCCGGTTCGCCGCGAACGCGACGCAGATCGTATTGTGCTGACGCCGGAGCGGTTCTACTTGCTGTTGTCTGACGAAGCAGTGCGCATACCTCCCGGCTACGCGGCGGAGATGACCGCGTACGACCCGACGAGCGGGGAGCTGCGTACCCACTACGCCGGGTTCTTCGACCCTGGCTTCGGATACGATCGGGGGGACGCCTTTTTCGGTTCACGGGCGGCCCTGGAGGTGCGGGCCCATGACGTGCCGTTCATGATCGAGCACCGGCAGCGAGTGGCGAAACTGTCCTTTGAGCGCATGGCCGCGGTTCCTTCGACCCTGTACGGCGACGGGATCGGCTCGTCCTACCAGCTCCAAACCGACACCCTGAGCAAGCATTTCAAGCCGGCTGGGTGAAGCGCTCGGGTTCCAGCTCTGCGTAGGCCCGGCTCAGGGCATCGCGGGCGGGCTCCTCGGGGTAGGGGGCGCCGTCGAGAGCAAGTTCCTCGACGGGCGTTCCTCGCTCAATGCCCGCCCGGGCGGTGCGGGCGATCCAGGCGAGGTCGAAGCGCGACATCACCAGATAGTCGGGGTCGACCGGGCCGCCGTGACCAGGGATCACGGTGGGCCGAGCGGCTTCCGCCAGCCGGCCGATCGTCTCCACCCATGCCACCGGGTACGAGTCGCCGAAGCTGGGGGGATTCCCTTCCTCGACCAAGTCGCCGGCAAAAGTGATCCCATCGACGTGGAGCACGGCGTCATTGGTGGTGTGCCCGAGTCCGTAGAAAGCAAGCTCAACGCTGCGGCCACCGAGATCGAGCGTCATCGACTCTGAGAAGGTTTCGGTGGGCGGCGTCACGAGCACCTCCCGATACGCGGGGTTGTCGGCGTAGTAGCCGATGACTCGCTCCCGCCTGGCGGCGCCGTAATCGATCAAGCGCTGGCGACAGTCGACGTGACCCCAAATGCGGGATTCCGGAAACTCCTGGTTCCCAAAGGTGTGGTCCCAGTGCTCGTGGGTGTTGAACACCCATTCGACCGGAAGCGCGGTCACCGAGCGGATTTCGTCGCGCAGCGCTCGGGCCTCAGCCGGGTTGGTGCGGGTGTCGACGACGAGCGCTCCCGCTCCGCCCACCACCAAGCCGATGTTGAGGTCGAAAGGGTCGGAGTACCGGCGGACAAAGATGCGGTCGCCGGTCTCGGTCCAGTTCTCGATCATTTCGCGACCTTAGGGCTAGTTCTTTGGTGGGAAGCCGCGCTGACCCTCAAACTCGGCCGGGATCTTCCGATAGTAAGGAGACAACAAAATACCCAGGCGTTACCTAATCCTCCCTCCAGGACTCTTCCTCCTCCATCGGGCGACGTCAGGGACCGACAAGAAGCGGCTGCAAAGCCGCTTCTTGTTCGTGCTCGATCTCATCTCTGCCTTCGTTAGCGGTCATAACCGATGTCGGTGAAGCGGGTGTAGCTCGGTTGAAATGTCATTTTGACGGTTTCGGTCTTGCCGCCCCGGTGCTTGGCGACGTGGATCTCGGCGACTCCCTTCTTGTCCGCATCCGTTCGCTCGTTCTTGTAGTACTCGTCGCGGTAGATGAACATCACGATGTCGGCGTCTTGCTCAAGGGCACCAGACTCGCGGAGGTCGGAGAGACGAGGGCGCTTGTCCTCCCGTTGCTCGGCCAGGCGGTTGAGTTGGGAAACCGCGATGATGGGGACCTCGAGGTCGGCGGCCAGATTCTTCAGACTGCGCGAGATTTCGGCGATCTCCTGTTGACGGTTCTCCCTATTCGAACCCTGCATCAATTGGAGATAGTCGACCACGATCAGCGAAAGGCCATAGGTCCTTTGCAAGCGTCGACTCTTGGCGCGAATGTCGGTGACATTGACCGCCGAGGAGTCATCGACATACATGGGGGCGTTGTACATCTTGGCGGCGGCGTCGTTGATCCTCTTCCACTCCTGATCGTTGCTGGCCCCAATTCGCATGACCTTGGTGTCGACCTTGCCGATCGAGCTGATCAGCCGCTGAGCAATCTCGATCTTGGACATCTCCAGGCTGAAGATGGCAACCGTCTCGCCGCGGACGGCGACATTGGTGGCGATGTTGAGGGCGAGTGTGCTCTTCCCCATGCTGGGTCGGGCGGCGATCACCACCATGTTCGCCGGCTGGAGCCCGCCAAGCAGATTGTCAAGATCGCGAAACCCCGTTGCGAGGCCGGCGGGCGAGGTGCCATCGGCCGCCTCGATGAGATCCACGACATGGTTCATCAGGCCCCCAACGTGGAACATCCGCTTCGACTCGCCCTTCTCTGCCACAGCCAACACCGCCTGCTCGGCCCGGTCGAGAACCCCGGCAATGTCGGCGTCGGTGCGGAAGGCCAGCTCGTTGACCGTTCCCCCCGCTCTGATCAGCGATCGTCGCAACCCGTGCTCTTCAACGATGCCGGCGTAGTAATCGATGTTGGATACCCCTGGCACCAGATCGATCAACGAGGCCAGGTAGGAGATCCCACCGATCCGTTCCAGATGGTCGCGTCGCCGCAGCTCCTCGGAAACCGTGACGGCATCGATCGGCTCATTCATGTTGTAAAGGGTGGTCATCGCTTCGAAGATCGTCTGGTGAGCCGGGACGTAGAAGTCTTCGGCCACCAAGCGATCCATCACATCATTGGCTGAATCTGAAGCGAGGAGGATTGCGCCCAGCACCGAAAGCTCGGCTTCCCGGGAATGGGGAGGGACACGTGGCGATCGTCGCGAGGCCTCGATGGTGCGCTCAGTCATGGTTGTTGATCCTGACGGTCGGGTGTGACTGAAACGGGAAGTGCGACCAACCTAAAGCCGACCCTCCCAACGCGAAAACCCACCAGGTGGTGGGTTTTCGCGAATGGGATAGAAAAACCGACTCAGGCCGGAATGACGTCGATAGTGATTGGCACGACTACGTCCGGATGGAGGCGGACGGTCACCTCGTGGAGACCGATGTCCTTGATCGGCTCAGGCAGCTCGACCGCTTTACGGTCGAGCTCGAGTCCGGTGAACTTCCTGATCCCCTCCACCAAATCGGTGACACCCACCGAGCCGTAGAGCCGCCCTTCGTCACCGGACTTGGCGGCAAGGACCACCCGGGTGCCGGCCAAGCGGCCGGCAATGCTCTCGGCCTCCTGGCGCAGCTTGTGATGAGCCGCGTTGCGGTTGGCGACGATCACGGAGGCGGCGGCGATGGATGACGGCGTGGCTTTGGTGGCCAACTTGCGCGCCAGGAGATAGTTGCGGGCATATCCGTCGGACACGTCCACCACGTCGCCGCGCTGACCGAGAGCTTCGACGTCGGCAGAAAGGATCAGCTTCATCAGCGACCCATGTATCCCAGCAGCGCCATCTCGCGGGCGTTCTTGATCGCCGTGGCCACCTCGCGTTGATGACGGGGACAGTTGCCGTTCACCCGGCGGGAGCGGATCTTCGCTCGATCCGACACGTATTTGCGAAGCAGCGAGACATCCTTCCAGTCCACGAACTGCACCCTTTCCGCGCAGAAGTAGCAGACCTTCTTCTTCATCCGCCGGAAGTTGCCCTCCGGACGGCGCTTTTTCAGCTTTCGATCGAGATTGGTTGCACGTGGCATGGAAGTCCTCCCTTAGAACGGGGCCTCGTCGGGGCCGTAGTCATCGCGCGCCACCGGTGCCGGGGGAATCGCGCGCTCGCCCCCACTGTTGTTGCTGAAATCCCCGCCTCCTGAGCGGGCGGTCTTGTTGACGGTGGCGGTCGCCCAGCGCAGGCTCGGACCGATCTCGTCAATGCTGATCTCGACGACCGAGCGCTTCTCACCGTCCTGGGTCTCCCAGGAGCGCTGGTCGAGGCGCCCAGTGACGATCACGCGGGCCCCTTTCTGCAACGATTCGCTCACGTTCTCGGCGTGCTCACGCCAGATCGTGCCGGAGAAAAAGCCGGTTTCCTCCTGCCATTCGTTGTTCTGGTCCCGCCAGCGGCGATTGACCGCGAACCTGAGCTTGACCATCGGCACCCCCGAGGGGGTGAATCGCATTTCCGGGTCGTCTACCAGGTTCCCAACCAAGGTCACGGTGTTGGTCGACATTGTTCCTCCTTCTTTCTCCCAACCAATATGCGGATTGGGAGTGACAAATCAAGATCCTTCCTCGACCACCGGGGCAATTTGCTCCTCGGGCCGGAGGATCTTGTGCCGAACGACCTCGTCGGCCAACGTGAGCATGCGGTGCAAGTCGTTGATCGCTTCGGGCTCGGCGTCAAAGGTCACGACCGAGTAGAAGCCGTCGTGCAGATCGTCGATCTCATAGGCAAAACGTCGTTTGCCCCAAAGATCGCGACCGCTGATGGTGGCTCCACGATCGGTCAGAAACGAGGTGATCCCGTCAACACGGCTCTCGAAATCGGCCTCGCTCAGATCAGGGCGATGAATAGTCATCACCTCATAGGTGCGCAATGTGCATTTTCCTCCTGTGGACATCCGCTTCGTCGGAAGGCTTCGCTCGCTCACGGTTGAGAGTTACGAAGCAGGGTGTTGGGCAGACGCTTGGCCCGCCCCGGTGACATGAAGTGTAACCCGCCACTTTCGCCCTCCATTCCTGCGTAACTTGGCGCCCCTAATCACGGGGTTTTTTACGCAGGAATGATTAGGGGTTCCAACGGAGGGGCGAGGTTGCCGGCCGGGGTTTCCAGCACCCATTGGAAAGGCGTCTCGGGGGTGTGCACCGGGCAAGGGTCCGCCGAGCAAGGGACGAGCGAGACCTGGTCGACCAGCTCGCCTTCGGCGGAATAGAAGTAGAGGTCGAGAGGCATCACCGTGCCCTTCATCCAGAAGCCGGCGCTCACCTCTTCCTCCCATGTGAACAGCATGCCGGTGAAGTCGCCGACATCGCCAATGTTCATCAAGCCCTGAGCCCGCTTAGCGTCGGTGTCGGCCAGCGCCACCCAGTGCAAGGTCCCGCCGAGATCGATCTCGATGGGCTCGAAATCAGAAAGGTCACCCCGGTCAAAGGCGAGGCGGACAGTGGTGGTCGACGACGGCTGCGATTCGGCAACGGTCGTAGGGGTGATAACGGGAGTCGCGGTCGAGGTAGTGACCGCGGGAGCCGAGCCACACGCGACGAATAGCAGCCCGACAAAAAGTGAGCTAGTTCTCGTCGGCCAGGGCTTTGGCGACTTCCTCGGACAGGTGATAAGTCTCGTCATCGTTGGGGAAGCTTCCATTTTCTACTGCCTGGCGAAAGCTACGCATTCCATCAACCGCCGCGGCGTGGAGGTCGGCGAAGTGGCGGACGAACTTTGGAGCCTTGCCATAGGCAAGCCCCAAGATGTCGTGAAAGACCAGAACCTGCCCATCGGTACCGCTGCCGGCCCCGATCCCGATCGTCGGACAGGAGACCTCTTTGGTCACAATGTCCGCCACCAGGTCCGGAATCCCTTCCAAGACAAGGGCAAATACACCGGCTTCGTCGAGGGCGTGAGCGTCCTTGATCAGCCCGCGGGCATCGTCGACCAGCTTCCCCTGCACCCGATGCCCGCCCATCGCGTGGACCGATTGCGGTGTCAAACCGATATGGCCCATCACCGGGATCTCGGTCTCGATCAACGCCTTGACCATCCGCAAGCGCTTGCGTCCACCTTCGAGCTTGATGGCTTCCGCCCCACCCTCGCGGATGAGCCGGCCGGCGTTCTCGATTGTCGATTCCGTCGACAGGTGATAGGTCAGCCACGGCATGTCCCCCACAATCAAAGCCCGCGGCTCGGCGCGGGCAACAGCGGAGGTATGGAGGACCATCGTGTCGAGCCCGACCTTGATCGTGGTGGCATGTCCATGGACAACGTTGGCGACGGAGTCGCCAACGAGGATGATCTCGATCCCGGCTTCGTCGACGATGCGAGCCGACGGATAGTCATAGGCGGTGGCCATGACTAGGGGCGGGCCGCCCTTGCGGGCTCTGACCATGGGAGCGGTGACTTTGGGACGCTCGTCCCCGGCGGCGAAATCCATACGCTTCCTTTCTCCCCTCCGTCGTCCGGTAGAGGGAAATCAGCTGGTCGGGTTGCTATCAAGACTCACATCGGCCGCCCGATCGGTCGCCCGTGGAGGCCACATTGTAAACCGGCAGGCGCTATGAGCCAGTGGCAACGGCAATCGAGTTGCGTACGAAGGCGATGTCGGCAAGGTGGTCGGCCACCCCGCCGGGAGTCTCGACGACGACCGGTGCGCCGGCGTTCGCCACTACCTCTGACAGGAGGTCGACCGGCATCCTCCCCTGGCCCAAGTTGGCGTGGCGATCGCGGCGCGAGTCGAAATCGTCGCGCGAGTCGTTGCAATGGACCAAGTCGATTCGCCCTGTCGCAGCAAGGACCCGCTGCACGAGCTCATCGCCAGGCTCCCCGCCTGCCCAGGCATGACACGTGTCGAGGACGAAACCAGGTGCAAGGTCACCGATCTCCTCCCAGAGGCGGGCAATCGAATCCACTCGACGACAAACGGCGTTGTCGCCGCTCGCCGTGTTCTCGATCCAAACCGGTACGGAAGTGTCGAGGGATTGCAGCGCCTTCCGCCATCGGGGGTAGGTATCGGCAAGATCACCCTCACCGGTCAGGTGTCCGCCGTGAACGACGACGGCGGCGGCGGCGATCTCCGCTGCCGCCTCGCAGGACTCGGCCAAGATCCGCCGCGATGGGATCCGAATTCGCGAAGCGTCCGCGGCGACGTTCACGAGATATGGGGCGTGGACGATGATCGGCACCGGCGACTTCCGAAGCTCTGCGGCATCGGCGCGAGGCAGGGGCTTCTTCCACGACTGGGGATCCGAAAGGAAGATCTGGATCAAATCGGCTTGACGAGCCGCGGCTTCGGCGAACGGATCGCCCGATCCGACGTGGGCGCCGACCTCGGTCACGTAACGACCGAAGGGTCCGTGCGCTTGATGCCTGCCACCGCCAGGGCTGCCTGGGCGATTTCCATCCCAACTGCAGCCGGGGCCTTCTCCCAGTCCGAGGCGAGCACCGCGATGGTTTTGGTATCGAGCCAACGGGCTCCCCAAGGATGGGCAGGCAATCGGGATGGCTCGAGGACGCTGAGCCAGAGCACCGGCACGGCATCACCTTCATCGTCGAGGTCTTCGGCGCCAATGTCGTCCAACTCATCCCACGGAATCAGCGAGGCCTTGGCGAGGGGGTGGCCAAGCCGCACATGGACGCCAAGGGTGTCGGCGTAGATGGCCGGACGGGGATTGATCAGTTCGATCACCCCGTAAAGGGCGATGATCAGGCCGACCACGATCAGGACCGCGGCCCAGATGTGATCGCGCGCCTCGAGGACCTCGGGATTCCCGTTGGGCCAGATCAGATTCTGGAAAAAGCCGATGATGCGCCGGCTGCGTAGCACGTCGACGCCCAGCACGACCAGCGGAATGCCTGCCAGGGACATCAACCACATCTTCAGCCCGGATCGTCGAACCTCGATTGGCCTGATATCGGCAAGGTGCATCACTCAACTCCAAGATCTGCGGGTCGGATGAGAGCGGTGTATTCCAGGTTACGGCT
>JBPCQV010000229.1:0-18431 GCA_050997725.1 Acidimicrobiia bacterium | reverse complement strand
ACCGACCAGGAGTCGATGTACTCGAGGTCCTGGGCCACCCAGTTGTCGAAGCTCGCCTCGTTGCGATTGCTGACCTGCCAGAGGCCGGTGACCCCCGGCTTCATCGACAGACGCCGTCGGTGCCAGGGGTCGTAGCGCTCGACTTCGCTATGCAAAGGCGGACGCGGCCCGACAAGGCTCATCTCACCGCGCAGCACGTTCCAGAGTTGGGGAAGCTCATCAATGCTGGTCGCCCGCAGCAGCCTTCCGAACCTCGTGATCCGGGGATCAAGCTCGACTTTGAAGACCGGCCCCTGGCGCTCGTTGAGATGGGCCACCTCCGCGAAGCGAGCCTCGGCGTCGGGGACCATGGTCCGGAACTTGCGAAGGATAAAAGTGCGACCGTGCAGGCCGACTCTCGGCTGTGAGAACACCACCGGCCGGCCATCCCTGAGCGCGATCGTGACACTGACCAGACCCAGCACCGGCGCTAACAAGAGCAAAGCGGTTCCGGCGACGACCACGTCCAACAGGCGCTTGCAACCGTTGGCGAGGGGCTGGTCTGGAGTCGAGATCACACTCAATACGGGGACTCCGGCCAGATGATCGAGCCTGGTCAGCGAGTGAGAGGTGCCAGGAACATGCATTGGAATGCGAATCGATTTGCCTTGCATTTCAGCGATCGAAGCGATTCGGCCGATCCGCATCCAGTCGTCGATGGGCAGACAGACGACCACCTCGTCCACGACCACGTGCTCGAGCACGACCGCCAGATCGGCCACCGTTCCCAGGCGGGGGTAACCGGAAAGCGCGCGACCCGAGCTATCGAGAAATCCAACGATGTTGAGTCCCGCCTCGGCGTGAGCGGTCGCTTCGGCAATAAAGCCGTGCGCGACCGCACCCGACCCGATCACCAACACATTCACGGTTCCCTTGCCGGCCGCTCTTCGCCTTCTGAACCAAGCTCGGGCGGCGCTGCGGACAACGGTCATTCCGAGCCAGATCGCGATGAAGTACGCGAGTAGGAAGAGCCGGCTCACCTGGTCGCGATTGAACATGAAGAGCAGGGCGAGCGTGGTGATGGCGAGAATTCCCGCCGCCGACCCAGTCCGAATGAGATCGTGACGCCAGGTTGGGTGAACTTTGTAGAACCCCATCAGCCAGCCGACGGCGGTCCCGATAGTCAGATAGAGCGGGACGACGACTTCCCAATTCGGCGCGACGTCGTTCCAAATCTCAATCCATTGGGTTCCGAACCGGGCGAGGGATACCGAGACGAAACCAAAAGTGAGCAGCAGCCAATCCGCCATGAGAATGACTACCGAAATCGACAGCAGCCGGCTTCCCACGAAACCCGGGTGGCCGCTTCGCGACGGAATCCAAGAGTCGAAGGTCAGATCGATGACCTCCGACTCTTCGACCAACCACCGCTCTGGAACGACTCTTGGCTCTCCCACGACCCTCCTCCTGGTCGTGCCCCCCGAACCCGCTGAGCCAGGGACTGTAGCACCTTCCCGACTGCTTGTCACCGACAGTGGCCGTTAGCCACTATGCGAAGGGCCGGGAGCTATCGTTTGAGCGGTCAATCTCGATCTAGGCGAGTTTCGTTGTTGCAACCCAAAAGAATTTTGTCAGGCGTCCGGCTATTGACCACGCTCGTGCTTTTTTGCGCGTGCTCACCGAGCTCGGTTTCAGCTCCGAACCCCACCGATCAAGACGCACCGCCAACCACCCGGTCGGTGACCACCGCACCCACCGCGCCGAGCGCCTTTATCGCTGCCGATGGCTCGGGCGACGGCAGTACGGCGACCAATCCGGCCGATCTCACCCAATTGGACGCGCTGATCGAACAAGCCGGGCCGGGCGCCATCATCGAGCTAGCCGCTGGCGCCTACGACGTCGATCGCCCGGTGGTCTTGAGCAACGGCGGCGCTCCCGGCTCCCCGGTCACGATCCGAGGCCCGGCCGAAGGGCCAGCCCCGGTCCTGCAGGGGACCCGCGCCGATCCCTACGATCCGCTCGCTGAGCCGGGAAAGCCGCTCTTCCGACTCAACGCCGGCGCAGATCACCTTGCGTTTGTCGGCCTTACATGCCAAGACGTTGGCAATGGCTGCTTCCTGGTTGCTGCACCGATTTCAGACCTCGCAATCAGCGAGATCACCGCTTCCAACGTTCGCCGCTTCTTCGAGAATGCCGCCGGCGACGGTGAGCCCGACGCGACCATTAGCGGCCTCAAAATCTCGAACGTGGTCGTCAACGGCTTTTCCAAGGGCGCCATCCGGCTGGGCTACGAAACCCACGACGTGACGATCGTCGACGTGAGAGGCGACTCGTTGCAGCACGACGGCGACGACTTCGCGATTGGGGTCCATCTGGTTGACAACGTGCATGACGTGTGGATCGAGAGGGTGACGATGGACAACGCCCACGACACGATTCACGACTACTGGAACGGAGACGGATTCGCAGCGGAATCGGGCGTCTACAACCTTTCGCTGATCGAAACCTCGGCCTCGGGCAACACCGATGCCGGCTATGACCTCAAGGCAAGTGAGGTGCTGCTAGTCAATGCGACAGCGGCCGACAACAAACGGAACTTTCGTTTGTGGGGATCCAACATGGTTCTGGAAGGTTGCCGCGGTACGAATCCCAACTTGCGTGGCGGGACTGGAACTCAAGTACAGGTTCAAGTGTTGGAAGCCGCAACTGTCCAACTGCGTGATTGCATCTTTGTCGACAACGATCGGGAGACCATCGTCTTCCAGGTCGACGGTCAAGCGCAACTGACCGTACGCAGCTCACAGGTGGAGCGGGCGGATTCGGCGCTGCTGTCGTTAGTTGCGGCGAGCGCCACGCTCGAACTGCTCGAGACGGTGGAAGTCACCAATTGAATAGTTCGGGGCCTCAACCAATGCCGCGCTGGGCCTTGATCATGAGCCTGGTCGCGGCCTCGACAGCCATTCCAGTGGTGGCGGTCGCGGCGTCGAGTCAGATGGCTTTTACCTCGGTCGTAGCACTGGCCATTGGGCTGATACTTGTCTTTGCGATTGCTTTGACGCGCTTCGAACTGCTTACGTTCTTGATGGTCGCCGCCAGGACTGCCATCGACATCACTCACACGGACGGAAATCTGGAAACACTCCGTCTCTCCGTGCTTGCTACCGGGGCATACACGGTCACGGCCATCTTCTGGCTAGTCGCAAGGCGAATCGAGCGGCCGCTTCGCGCGTCATGGGTTGCTATTTCCGCTGGAGCCGTATCACTTGCCGCCGTGCTCAGCGGGGTGTTGTCCTCTGACCGCGAGCAAGCCTTGCTGGGGGCATCGCGATGGGTTTTCCTTGCGATCTTTTTAGTCGTGCTGGAGAACAGCATCACTGATCAAAATCAGGTTCGGCGGCTTGTGATTGCGGTCGGCCTCTCGACGTTGGTGCCGTTGAGCCTTGGCACCTGGCAGCTCTTGATCGGGACTGGCCAGGTGATCGACGGCATCGCCCGGATTGACGGTTCATTCTCCCATCCGAACACCTACGGCTTCTATCTCGCGATGGTCGCCCTGGGACTCATCTCGATCATTAGTCACATTCCACGCTGGTACCGGGTTGGTGGCAGTGGCCTGTTGGCGTTGCTCGTCGTCAATCTCTTGGCGACCTATTCGCGCACGAGCTATGTGGCATTCTCCGTGGGGCTGCTCGTGATCGCGTTGGTTGGTCGCCACTGGGCACTGCTGATCATGACCCTCGTCGCCGCTTCAGGGCTCTCACTCATTCCCTCGGTGGCTGAACGGTTCGCCGACCTCGGTGAGGGCCAGACCATTCGTGGGACGCCCGGTGATTCGCTGGCATGGCGCCTCGAATATTGGCCGGAGGTCATTGCGGTCGGCGAAGGGCGACGAGTAACTGGTCTGGGTCTCGGTCTGGCCAGCGACGCCACTGCTCAGGGCCGCGAGCCGCACAACGATCTCGTGCGGGCCTACGTGGAGATGGGAAGCATTGGACTGGTCTCGTATCTGATCTTCCTGCTGGCCCTCGCCTGGCAGGCCTGGAGAGCAATCTCCCGATCAGGATCTGCAACGGGTTCGCCTGCTTTGGCGCGCTCCCTCGCGGTTGGTTTCGCCGGGATCTTCGCCGCGTACTTGGTGGGAAGCCTGACCGGCAACCTGATGACCCAACTCATCCTGCTTTGGTATGTGGTGGCGTTGGCTGTCGCAACAGGTCTTCCTACTCGGACGCCCACAAGGGAGTTCGCCCAATTGCGGGAACGCGTCGATGCTTGAGAGCATTCCTGTTGTCTACGTGGCAGGAACCGGCCGAAGCGGGAGCACCCTGGTTGGTGGAATCCTGGCGTCGCTGCCCGGAGTTGTGTCGGTGGGAGAAGTCCGCCACATCTGGACAAGAGGCATGGGCGAAGGCTGGCGCTGCGGTTGCGGGGAGCCGTTCAAGGATTGCCCATTTTGGGCCGAGGTGCTCGCGGAGACGTTCCCTAACCGGGTCGACCTTCAACGCCTGCAAGATTCTGATCGAGAGCTCTTGCGCCTCAGAACGAGCCGGAAAGCAATGCGATGGGCGCGCGATCCATCCGCTCTGAGGAGCGACCACGGCTACTACCTGGAAACCGTCGAGCGTCTCTATGGCGCCATAGCGAAGGTGGCTGGAGCGAGGGCAATTGTCGACAGCTCCAAGGTGCCTACGTATGGCGCCATGCTGTCGACTCTTCCCAACATCGACTTGAGAGTGCTTCATCTGATTAGAGACCCAAGAGCGGCGGCGTACTCGGCGCTGAACCCCAAACTCTCGCCTGACCGGCGGGATGGGGCGCTCATGGATCGCGTCGGAGCAGCCAAGAGCGCCGTTCTCTGGACCTGGTGGAATCGGCTCACCGAGCGGTTGTGGCCGACGCCCGGTCCTGTGCCGGTAATGCGGACCCGATACGAGACACTCGTGGGCTCTTTGGAGTCGACACTCAACGATGCCCGTGATCGGCTGCTGCCGGAGCTCGCTAATCAGCGCCCGGCGGTTACAGGGGCGACCGTTCGCCTGGGAATCTCTCATTCGATCTCGGGAAATCCCGATCGAATGAGAGTTGGCTCGGTGGTGGTCAGACCCGATGAAAGGTGGATATCCGGGCTAGCTCCTCATCAGCGGGTATTGGTGTTGGCACTCGCCGGTTGGGGCATGAAGCGCTACGGATATCGGTGGCGTGGACGAGGTTAGATCGGTCCCGCCTCGTTTGCTACGAGAGAGCGCATCGGGCGCTCTGGGGGCATCTGTCGCGCTTGGGGTTGGACTGGTTCTTGACCTGCTGCTTGCCTTCCTGTTCGGTGCAGGTTCGGAGACAGATGCCCTATTCGTGGCCTTGCGTATCCCTTTCGGAGTCGCGGTTTTCTTTCCGCCCACTGCCATCCAAGTAGTGCTCCCGCTGGTGAGTCGTTGGCTGGACGAAGACAACAGACGAACCACAAATGCCCGAACTAGCGCCGCCCTGCTGGCAACCCTCGCGGTGACGAGTGCCGTCGCAATCGCCGGCATTCTTGCCGCCCCGCTGTTGACGCGTCTGCTCGCCCCCGGACTCGACGAAGTCTCGAGTTTGCTTGCCACGAAGTTGACGCGCATCGCTTTCCTCATCATCCCTCCTCTCGCAACTTCGGAAGTCTTGAAGGCCTATCGGCACGCCCATCGCGCCCACGGCTGGGCATCCGCTCTCCATGGTGTCGTCGGGCTAGCCGTCGTGGTCACCCTGCTTATGTCGCCCAAAGCAAACGTCGAACTCGCAACCTGGGCGTTTGTGATGGGAGCACTCGGACAGCTCGCCGGTGCGTGGCTTCTCGCCCGCGCCTCGGGCTTCAAACTCGTACTCGGGTATTTCCTGACACCCGAGACGAAGGCGCTGGGTTCGCTCGCTCTGCGGCCGCTTGGCGCCTCGGCCATCCAACCCGGCGCCAAAGCCGCAGAACAAATAGTTGCGTCACTCCTTGCGCCCGGCTCCATCACGATCCTGACCTATGGCAACAGGCTGGTGAGCGCGGTTGGAGGCACGTTGTTCTTTCGACCGGTCATGACCGCGTTCCTCGGACCAATGAGCCTTGCTCATGCTCGAAGCGATATCGAGCAGACTCGGACGCTGCTCCTAAAAGGCCTCCAAATCATGCTCACGATCTCAGCGGCGATAACCGTCATCGTGGCCGTCGCCGGCGCGCCCTTGGTCGCCGGAGTGTTCAGCTTCGGGAGCTTCGGGGCCAGTCAGGCCGAGCTCCTCGGCATCGTCGTCGCGTTCTATGCGGCCAGCCTCCCGGGGGCGGCTTTGCAAAGGATGCTGCTTGGGTTCTCGTTCGCTCGCCTCGACACTTCGACCTATCTCCGGAATACGTACTACGGAGCAGCCGCCAACTTCGTGCTTCTAGGGGTGATGTTTTTCGTTTGGCGGACACCGCTCGCGATCCTGATGGTTCCCATTGCTTACGGAATGGCCCAGGTCGTCAATGTCTGGCATGCGGCCTGGGCCGTTCGCCGGGACTTTGAGCCGGCCTTCGCCGGCTTGAAGGCCGTGATCGCGAGGCTGGCGGTTGTTTCGGCTTGGGCGCTGATCGTGATGGTGCTTATTCGGATGTGGCTATCCCCCGATCTGAATGCCACACCACGCGAGTTGATCTTGGCCGGGTTGGCTTCGGCGGCCGCCGGCGCCGCGGGCTTCGCCATCGGATGGCTCGTTGCCTTCCCCGTTGAGGCTCGTGATTTTGCGGCCAAACGCCGTCAGCTATTTAGCGAGTCCAGTTGACCGTGCAGGTCGTCGCACAGCTCGAGTATCCGTGGCTTGACCTCGCTTGTCGGGACACGCGACGGCGGTCTGGTCTCGATATGGCGGATCAAATTGGGCGAGTATGGAAAATCGAGAAAGTCGCATAGGCGACGCATCTCAGGCCCGGGCGACGCCACGAGTTGGTCATAAGAGAGGACCGCAACATCATCGCGCCCGGCCAGACCCTGCTCGAAGACCAACCGATTGCGGATCAGCCAGAAAAGGGCAGCGCCGTCGGCTTGGGTCAACGTGGCGGGGTCGAAGCTGTCGAGGAGCGATTCACTTTCCTCGCTCAGGCCGAGGTCGTCGTTTAGCTGCCAGTGACGAAGACCCGGGTCTTTAGCGCGAAGCAACAAGACGCGGAGATTGGAATCGCCGAACTTGGCGAGCTCAGAGCGCACTCGCCCCCGCACCTCCCGGTAAATCCATACGGCCCGCGCCCGATTCGAGGTGCTCATGCCGTCTAGCAATCCCAGCACCAAGTGGCTGTCGAGCAAGGGTTTGAAGGCGACGTACTCATGGCGGCTTCGCTCGACGAGATCCAGCACGTGGGCGCGCTCGCGTAGTCGATAGTTTGCGAAGGCACGACGATTGCCTTCGTTGAAAACTTGGAACTCAGGCGACATGTCCAGCCCATACGTGACCATGTTCGTTCCAGATCTTTGCGCGCCGACCACAAACACCGGCCGGGCGGTTCCGGGCTCGACCAAAGATCTCCGAGCCCACGAGTACTTCCTCACTTCGCGTGGTATCCGGACCCGCAGATTGAGGTCATGCTCCTCGAGCAGGTTGGCCCAGCCGTGGGTCCGTCCCCAATAAATGTTGCGCGATATCTCTGCCGTCACTCGCCGTACACCTCTGAGCTCGGCGACGGGGACGGAAATCGCGTCTCCTCTTCTTTGCATCGGCCCCAATCTTGCCATTGACTTGGCTGATATCTAGGCCAGGCTGTCTTCCGGAAGAGAACCGGCAGGGGGACTTGCCGGTGCCCAAATTCATCGATGATCGGGGGTCCTATGGTCAGTTTTTCACGCGTGCGTCGAGTTGTCGCGTGCCTCGCCACCGTGCTGCTCGTCGTTGCGCTTCCCGCCGCAGCGGCTGCTCCGGCCACCTGTATGGGGATGCCGGTGACCCAACCGGTAGGCACGAATGGCGACGACACCATTACTGGGACGAGCGGCCCAGATGTGATCAACGCTCGCGACGGTGACGACACGATCTCGCCTGCCGAAGGCGACGATGTGGTCTGCGGCGATGCCGGCAACGACACGTTCGTCTTCAGCGCCGGCAACGACCGCCTCAACGGAGGCCCTGGCGATGACGACATTGAGGGTGGCATCGGCGATGACAACCTCGACGGCCACGAGGACAATGACAAGCTCGAGGCCGGAAAGGGCAATGATTTCCTGTCCGGCGGCCCTGGAAACGACATTCTCCGGGGCGAGCAAGGAAACGACACTCTGCTCGCTGGTGAAGGTGACGACCTTCTGCTGGGAGGAGCCGGTTCCGACACTGTGAACGGCGGTCCCGGCATCGACACTTGTGTCGATGAGGATCCAGGAACCGTTTTCCGCAACTGCGAAACCATCAACCCCTAACGCACGCGTTCGTACTCAAGAAGGGTTCCCCGTGCGGATCGCGATGATCGGCCAGCGCGGGCTGCCGGCGACATATGGAGGTGTGGAACGCCATGTCGAGGAACTTTCCGTGCGCCTGGCGGCGCGAGGTCATGAGGTCGTGGTCTTCTGTCGGAGGAACTACACCGACAGCCCGGTGCGGAGATACCGTGGCGTCGACCTCGTTCCCGTGCCGACCTTGGGTTCTAAGCATCTCGAGGCCGCAATGCACAGCGGACTTTCCGCGTTGTTGACCCTCGGCCGCGGGTTTGACATTGTCCATTTCCACGCCGTCGGCCCGGGGCTTTGGACGCCCATCCCTCGCTGGCTAACAAGGGCCAAGGTGGTCCAAACCATCCATGGACTCGACCAGGACCGAGCCAAATGGGGGGAGTTCGCCCGACAGGTGCTGCGGGGAGGTGATTGGTTGAGCAAACGGGTGCCGCACGCGGTCATCGTGGTGGGCGATTACCTGCTGGAGCACTATCGCGACCGGCAGGGGCCGACCAAGCACATCCCCAATGGAGTGCTGGTTTCCCCTGGACGGGATGACCAGGTGCTCGACAGGCTCGGCCTGCGGGCAGGCGAGTACGTGTTGTTTGTTGGTCGCCTGATCCCAGAGAAAGGTGTTGAGCACCTAATCAGGGCCTATTCGCGAGTGCGGGTCCGGCGACCGTTGGTCGTTGTTGGCAGCTCGAGCTACACCGACGACTACGAGCTGAAACTCAAGCAACTTGCCCACGATGATCCGCGGGTGCTGTTGCCGGGATACATTTTTGGCGACGAGCTCAGCTCGCTCTTCGCTCATGCGGAGGTCTATGTCCAGCCGTCTTTGCTCGAGGGCTTACCCCTGACGGTGCTCGAGGCGTTGGCTCACGGGCGGTCCGTCGTTCTGAGCGACATCTCCGCGCACCGCGAGATCCTTCCGGTCGCCCGTCCAGGTGGCCGCCTATTTCCAGCCGGTGATATCGACGCCCTGACCGGGGCGATCGAGGAGGCCCTTGCCACCTCGCGGAATGAGGAGGAGGCATCGCGGTTTGTTGGTCAAGAGATCATCGACCGATACCAATGGGATGCGGTCACGGACCAAACTGAAGCTCTCTATTCACAGTTGCTCGCGTCATGATCAACGTGTTGCATGTGATGGGTCGGATGGCGCCGGGCGGAACTGAGCATCAGTTGCTTGGAATGCTGGAAGCTGCTCACGGAAGGCATTGGGCGGCCTCGCTCTGTGTGCTTTCGACCGGTTGGGAGCTCACGGAGAGAGCTCGCGCTGCTGGAGTGCCCGTGTTCGAGCTGGATGGGGCCGGCAAAGCCGATCCTCGTCGGGGCGTCGCGCTGCGCCGCCTTGCCGCCGGCTTCGATCTGGTCCATGCCTCTCTGCCGGGCGCCAGTGCTGTCGCGCGGCTCGCCGCCTTCGGACTCAAACGCCCCGCCATTGTCGTCTCCGAGCGCGGGGTAGACGATCAGCGTTCTGTCCTGTCCTTGCTGAATCGCCTCCTCGGCCCGATGACGGACGCATTCATCGGCAACTCCCCGGCGGTGATCGAGTTCATCCGCGCGGTTAGCCGAATCCGCACAGACGATTCAAGACTGGCTTTGATCCCAAACGGGCTCGATGGCGAAATCTTTCGAGTTGGCGGGCCTTCGACTCCAAGATCGGTCCGCAGGTTGATCGCTGTTGGTCGGCTAATTCCTAGCAAGCGATTCGAATTGGCCATCGGGGTTCTTCGCCGTTTGCGTCAAGACATCGATGCTGAGCTGTTGATTGCCGGCGATGGGCCCGAACGTTCTCGGCTAGAGACGCTGGCCCGCGACCTACCTGTCTCATTTCTTGGCCACGTCTCCAATCGACATGCCCTCGCCGACCTGCTCCGCAGCGCTGATGTCTTGTTGATGACTTCGAACAGTGAGGGACATCCCAACGCCGTGCTTGAGGCCGTCGCCTGCGGGATAGCGGTGGTTGCGACCGACATTCCCGGCAATCGGGCTGCCGCGGGCGCCGGTGTTGTCCTGGTCGGGGACGGCGAGGAAGAGTGGCGCGGAGCTGTCCTTGACGCCCTCGCCTACGGATCGGTCCCTTCGGCTCAGGTGGCCGATCGAGTTGTGACCTTTGACGAGGTGGCACGTCGGCACTTGGCGGTGTTCGATTCGGCCCTCGTCCGACATAGTCGGCGTTCGGCTCGCAGCCGAGCCGAACTCTCACCGGAGCATGGGCCGTGAAGCGGAGACTGCTCTTCGCGCTGGGCGTCATTCTCTTAGTGCTGCTCCCACTGGCGATTGCCGCGGCCGCCGGCGTCTACGCCTATCGGTCGTCGCCAGCGCCGCCCGAGCTCCAGCGGGCAACGATTGTTGTCACTCCGCCTAGCACGATTCAGGAATCGGCCAGCGCCGTGAACCTCTTCATTGCCGACATCGGCGAGCAGGTACAGGCGGATCCGATGGTGCAGTTTGTGTTGGATCAGGTCGGAGTACTCAATGAGGGGACTTACCTCGAGAACCTGTCTGCCGAACGACGCGGGACGACCTCTTTGGTCGAACTGTCATTTGTCCATTTCGATCCGACGGTGGCGCAGACAACGGTCGACTTTGTCGCCCGAAGGCTCTTGGACGAAGCGGCCCGCGGTGAGTTTGAGCGCACCCAGTTCCTGCTCGGTCGCGCAACTGAACGACTCGAGGTGGCACAGCAAGGGCTTGCTGATTTCTTCGGCTCGGAGTCAGTCTTCGATCCGGATTTTGAGTATCGAACCGCCCTGGACCAGGTTGCTCAGCTCAATCAACAGATCACCACGGGCGAAGCCCTGGCTTACGGGGAGACGTACTTGGCTCAACTGGCTGCGGAGCGCGACCGAATCGAGAGCGAGCTGCCGCGGCTCGGGGAGGCCATGCTTACCTTTCAAAGGCTGTCGACCGATCTCGACCTAGCCCAAACTGCGTGGCAGGAGGCCACCGTAAACAACGACCGAGCCGAATTCGACTACCTCACAGTCAATGCGGTCGAGAACCTCATCGCGTCGCGCGATGTGGCCCCATTCGTTGACGACACCCCGCGTCTCCAACGGACCGCTCTTGCGGCCGTCGTGGCCTTGGCGCTCGCGTTGCTGGTAGTGACGCCGATCTCGAATCGTTTGCGCCGAGGCAGTCGCCGCGGACGCCACAAGCTGAGTGCTGAGGGTGGATCGGACGCGGAATCGGACCTGACGATCGTGGTCGACACCACAGACCGCGAAGCTGAAAGGCAAGAAGTCCTTTACGGCCACCCGTACAACTAACCAAAGCATTCTTGCGTAAATTTGCGCCCCTTCTCTAATCCCGGGGCTTTTTGCGCAAGAATGAATTGGATTTATGGCGAGGCGGCGTTTCTTGATCGACACTGACACCGCCTCCGATGATGCGGTGGCGTTGGTTATGGCGCTCCGCGAACCATCGATCAGTGTCGAGGCAATCACCGTGGTGGCAGGAAACGTGCCTCTCGACAAGGCGGTTCAAAATGCGCTCTACACCCGTGAGCTTTGCGGGTCGGCGGTGCCGGTGTTTGCGGGCCGAGCGGCGCCACTGGTTCGTCCTCTGGAAACCGCCCAGTTCGTCCACGGCGAAGACGGGATGGGCGACATCGGACTACCTCTCCACGGTCGAGTACCTGCCAAAGGAGATGCCGTCGAAGTGATCATCGAAGTGATCATTGGATCGCCCGGAGAGATCACCCTTGTCACCCTTGGGCCGCTCACCAATGTGGCCGCGGCTTTGGCCGCTGAGCCGCGCATCGCCCGATTGGTTGAGCACTGTTTTGTGATGGGGGGTGCCGGTTCGGGGCCGGGCAATGTCACCGCCACCGCTGAGTACAACTTCTGGGCCGATCCGGAGGCAGCCCGTATCGTTGCTCGCTCGGGGATGCCGATCACGATGGTCGGCTGGGACATGTCGGTCCGCTATGCCACCTTCGGACCTGCCGAGGCACGGGAACTGGCCGAAGTCGGTCCGTTGGGGAGGTTCTGTGTGGACATCCAGGCCAAGGTCGACGTCTACGCCAAGGAGCAATCGGGCCTCGCCGGCTTCGACCTCCCCGACCCGATTGCGATGGCCGTGGCGATCGAACCAGACATCGCCCGGTTCGAGGAGCATTATCTCGACGTCAATGTCAGTGGCGACCGGGGGAGAGACGAGATCGATTGGTCAGATCAAAGCGACAGCGACCAGAAGGTGAGAATCACGACCGAAGTCGACAGAGGCGCCTTCCTCGCCATGCTGCAAAAAGCTTGCATAAACGGCTCTGGTTGAACGCGATTCGCTGCTCGACCAACTCGATGTGGCCACTTTCGATTCTCTGGGCTGGAACCGTTGTTGTACGACGGTTCCTACCCAGGGTTTGCCGGGAAGGTCGTTTGATCCTCGCTCTTGGCGATGAGATAGCCCTCGGCGCGCTCACCAAGCTCATAGCGAGCAACCAAGGCTTTGAAACCGGGGCCATGATTCGCGAACACCAGATGGGCGAGCTCATGGATGATCACCCAGGCGAGGACCCAGTCCGGCATGGTGGCGAGCCGTCGGGAGATGCGTATTCGCCGAGAACCGGTCGAACAGGAGCCCCAGCGAGTCAGCTGACGGTCGGACCATTCGATTGATTCGGGGCTTGGCAAGTCATAGCGATGGGCGAGCGAGCCGGCCCGAGCCGCCAGGTCGACCTGAGTCGAGGTGAAGCGGCGGATCGCCTTGGCCGCCATCTCCTTGATCAGTTGAGCCTCTTGGTCGGCCGGCAGTCCGTCCGGCAGCATCACCCGAACTCGACCGTCGGCGACATAGGCGGCGATAGTGCGCTTCCTCCGACGGCTGCGGACGACATCGATCGGTAAGTCCATGGCCGGATCGTACGCGCCGGCTCCGACAGATTCGGGGAACGTCAGCGCGAAGCGTTGAGCTCTTCGCGCCAGGCGAGCCAGTCGCGACCATTGTCCACGTCCCAATTGGGACCGTTGAAACCGATCGTGAACTCGGTAACGCCCATTTCGACCAGTGTGGCCGCTTCTACCTTGTCGAGTGCCGCCGAATCAACCCCCACCGACCAGATAATCTCGTTCGGGTCGCGACCGATCTTTTCGCAATGCCCTTGGAGGACCGAGATGGGTTCCTCCATCTCCTTGGCGCGCCGCGGAAAGCCGCCGTGCCAGCGGTCGGCATGGCGGGCGACAATCGGCAGGGTGATGGTCGGGCCGGTCCCAGCGATGAGGATTGGCATCCTGCGGACAGGAGCGGGGTTGAGCCTCCCGAGCCGCTCCTCAATGATCGGCATGTTCTTCCCGAGTGATCGGAGACGGGTTGCGGCGGTGCCGAACTCGTACCCGTATTCGTCGTAATCGCGTTGCTTCCAGCCTCCCCCGAGGCCGAGGACGAAACGTCCCCCAGAGATGTGGTCGACGGTCCGAGCCATGTCGGCAACCAGGTTGGGGTTGCGATAGCTGTTACAGGCGACCAGGGGGCCAATCTCGATCGTCTCGGTCTGCTCAGCCCAGGCGGCGAGCATCGTCCAACACTCGAAGTGCTCGCCGTCGCGTTCGCCGTAAAGCGGGAAGAAGTGGTCCCAGTTGTAGACGATGTCGTATCCGAGCTCCTCGCTCGCGGTCACTGCCCTCCGCAATGCCTCGTAGTCGCCTTGCTGTGGATGGAGCTGGGCTCCGATTCGAATCTTCATATCGAGACCCTAAGCGAATAACGCTTGGATGTGGTCGTTCAGAAAGACACCCTTGGGGTCGAATCGTTTCCGGGTTTGGACGAATTCCTCGTAGCGGGGAAAGAGCCCAGCCAGCCGTGATGCCGTCATGAAGTGGATCTTCCCCCAATGGGGTCGACCGGAAAACTCCGCAAACAACCGGTCGCACGCCTCCAGGTACGGCCAATAGTCGGTCCCCGGCTCTCCCGAGATTGACACGACCAGGTTCTCGCGTTGGTAGTTGGGGCTCATCCAGGCCTCGTCGGCGGCGACCACCCGGATCTCCAACGGGTACACACTGAGTGGCAGCCACTCGAACATCAGCTTGCGCATCTCCGACAGAACCGCCCGCGCTTGTTCCAGAGGGAGGAAGTACTCCACTTCATGAAAGTTGGGGTCGTACACCATCGGATAGATCTCGAAGGCCGGTCCGAAACGATGGTGTTCGGGAAGGTCGGCGGGATCAGTTCCCGGGGCGACCTCCGAATAGCGTTTGAGCACACAATCGTCGGCGCCGGCGCCACTCAAGTTGTAGAGCTCCGCCGAAGCATCGGTCGGCATCCAGAAGAAGCCGTAATGACGGTATCGATCGATGTCGTCGGCAAAGGTGTCGAGCATCTCGGCAAAAGGCAGGATGTCCGTACGGGCGGTGAGCTCATACGCCGGAACGACCTCGATCTCAAGCTCGGTCATGATGCCCATAAGCCCGATCGACGCTTGCAGCGCTGGCAGATCGGGATGAGCGGCATCGATCAGCACGATCTCCCCGTTTCCGTCGACTAGCCGGGCACCGGTGACGGTGGCCGAGAGGTTGGGAAGGCGGCGGCCCGAACCGTGGGTGGCGGTGGCGACGGCGCCCGCGATCGACTGAGTGTCGATATCGCCCTGGTTGGCGAGCGCCAGTCCTTTCTCCCAGAGGGGCTTGCCAAAATCACCGATCGTGGTCTTCGGCATCGCCCGCACCCGACGGGCCGGTTCATCGATCTCGACGATGCCGCGCAGAGCACTCGTGTCAAGCAAAACGTCCGTTTCAACGATCGGAGTGAAGGAGTGCCCGGTCCCAAAGGTTCGTACGCGATAACCGCCGGCGACAGCCGCCCGCACCTGCTCCTGTACCGACTCTTCGTCTGCGGTGGCGACAATTTGTCGGGGAACGAAGGATTGGTTGCCGACCCAGTTGGACCAAGTGTTCACGAGTGCTTGGCGATGAAATCCAAGGTCCGACGCCAGGCGTCTTCCGACTCGCTCTGGAACTGTTCTTGTTTGCGGTCGAAGAAAGAATGAGGGGCGTTTTCGTAAACCTTGATCTCGTGCTCGACTCCGGCCGCAGTGAGCGCCGCATCGAACTCTTCCACCATTTCCGGTGGGATCGATTCGTCGTCGCCGCCGATGAGGGCGAGCACCGGGCAGGTCATCTCGGCGGCGGCCACGATGGACGTCGGTGCCCCGGGCGGCCAGGCCCGGCCCGGCACTCCATAGAAACCGATCGCGCCCGCCAGCCCATGGCCGTTGGCCCCTTGATGCCACGAATTCGAGCCCCCGAAGCAGAAACCAATGGTGAAGATCCGTCGGTCCTTGGACGTTTCGCGCAGCCGGGCAACGGCGGCGGCAACGTCGAGACGCACGCCTTCGAAGGTGGTCTTCTCGACATGGTCCCGAAAGGGAAAGTCCTCCCCCCTCGGCTCACGTCCAGCCGTGCGGCCGAAGTAGTCGATCGTCACGGCGTCGTGGCCCTGCTCGGCGAAACGGTCGGCGAGTTGGGTATAGAACGGAAAGATCCCGCGCACGTCCGGCAACACCACAACCCCGGTGGCGCCGCCCTGGCTGGCAAAGGCCTCGTAGGCAAGGAACAGGTTGCCATCGTCGGCGGTCAAAACCAGGTCGCGATGGTCGGTTGCCGCCCCGGCAACGATCGGTGGAGTGGCGTCGTAGTCAAAACACATGCGGGGAACCTATCAAAAAACGAGAGCGTCCACTGCCGCCAGGCCGGTGGAATGCACGACTAGCGGATTGACATCGACCGATTGCAACTGGTCACCAAGGTGGTGGACCAGGCCGGAGAAAGCCACCAGCGCCTCGACCAAGCCGTCGGTCGCCAGCGGGTCCGCACCGCGATACCCCGCCAGCATGGGCCCGACCAGTAGCTGTCCCAACGCGGTTTCGGCCGCGGCGTGATCAATCGGAGGCATGATCAGCACCCGGTCGCGGAGCAATTCGACGAGGACGCCGCCAGTGCCTACGAGCATCACCGGACCGACCTGAGGATCATTGACCATTCCCAAGGCAATTTCGGGACCGCCCGGAACCATGCGTTGAATCGCCAGGGGAAGTTCGAGGGTTCGCAATGCTCGCCATGCCGCCGACAGCGATTCGGCGTTGCGAAGATTCGTGCGAACGCCGTTGTGCTCGGTCTTGTGGATCAGCCCGACTGCCTTCACCGCGACCGGATAGCCGATTTTCCCTGCAAGCTCAACGGCTTTGGACATGTTGGGCACTCGATGGAGGCGCTCGATCGGGATGCCGAAGTCGGAAAGCAGCTCGAGCGCCTCGACATCGTTGAGGATTCCCTGGCTGAGACGTAGTCGCCAGCGCTCGAGCGTCGCCGGTGGCTCGGGGGGCGCTGCCTTTGTCACTCGCCGGTGATCAAGAAGGTGCCCGACCGCCCTCAGGCCGGTCGCAGTGCCGCGCAGCAATGGGACCTCTGCCCTCGTCAGGGTCCGGGCGTGCACCGGGTCGACCGCGCTCGACAAATGCGAAAGGACGAAGAGCGGCTTCTCGGTGGCTGCCGCTGCCTTGAGGGCGATGTCGGCGTAATCGGTGGCGGAATGCTCCTCCATCGTGAGGTCGACGGCGAACGCGACCGCCCCGACCGCCGGGTCGTCGGCGAGGGCCCCGAGACACTCGCCCATCACCTCCGGCGAGGCCCGGCCCGTACCCCAGGCATCGACCGGATTGGCCGGCTCGAGGCCTTCCTCGAGCACCGCAAACAAGCGGTCCGCCGTCGGTAGTCCGACGGCAGCCAACTCAATTCCCAACTCTCCGGCGAGATCGATGAGGTGGGTTTTTTCACCACCGGAATCGTGGACCGTGCCCAAAGCGCGAGTCGTCGGACGGCGCTTCGAGTCGAATAGCGCGATCGTGTCCATCATCTCGTCCATGGTTTCGACCAGATGCACCCCGTGCGCACTGGCAAACGCGACGAACGGCGCATACGCCCCTGCCAGACCAGCCGAATGGGTAGCCACCGACGCCGCGCCGGCTTCGCTGCGACCTGTTTTCAAGACGATGACCGGGATGTCCCGATCGTTGGCGCGCGTCCAAACTCGGCTTAGGGCTTCCCGGTCACGGACCGCCTCGGTAAACATGGCGATCACTCTCGTTTCCTCCTGGTCGAGGGCATAGTCGGCATAGTCGGCTTGGGTAAGCGTGAGCTCGTTCCCCGCCGACACCACCAGGTTGAATGTCTGGTGGCGATGGTTGTGCAACATCGCCGAGAACAGCGATCCCGAATGCGAGATGAAGGTCGCTCGGCCTCGGTGTAAATCGGGCGGTTGATAGAAACCGCAAACCCAAATTGAACGAGTCAAGTTGAGAAACCCCATACCGTTGCCGCCGCAGACGGGTACGCCCTCCAAGCGCCGCGAGAGCCACCCCTGTAGCGGAGAGCCGTTGCTCGCGGTGCCGTAGCAACTGGCAAAGATCAGAAAGCTGCGGGTGCCCGCGGCGAGCGCGACCTCGACTTGTGATTCGAGGTGACGATTCGCGATCGCGAGGACGGCAAGGTCGACCGGCTGGTCGAGGGTTGGCAGCATGTCCGGGTAGTTGGGATTGACGGCCAGGATCGACCCGGTGAAGCCGCCGCACTCGAGCTGAACCAACACTTGATGGCCAACGGAGCCCAGCTTTGGTGAGGCGCCGATAACGGCGATGGACCGCGGTTCGAGCAGAGGCGAGAGGTCCCCCAACTCAGACCTTGCCCATCTTCAGACCGTGCCCATGGGTTTAGACCTTGCCCATCCTCAGACTTTGCCCATTCTTAGACCCTGATGGTCGAGCCGAGGTGGGTTTGAGCGAAGCCGAGGCATAGGCGGCGCATGGTGGCCGTGTCGACCGCCGGGTCCTTCAACAGGACCTGGATCGCCAGTCCGTCGATCAATGCCGAGAGGTTGATGGCGAAATCCTTCACGGCGACAGACTGAAAGTCTGCTTCCTTGATGCCGTCAGAAACGATCTCTTCGATTGCAGCCCGAAAGAGGTTGTCCATCCTCATCCGGGTCTTGGCGAGCGTGTCGTCATGCCGGGAACGGGTCCAGACATCGAGCCAGAGGAGCCACTCGCTG
>JBPCQV010000160.1:0-6721 GCA_050997725.1 Acidimicrobiia bacterium | reverse complement strand
TCGACGGTGCGGGCGCCGCCGTAGTACTCGTAACCCCACACCTTGGAGAGCAATTGCTCGCGGCTCCAAACCCGGTGGGGATGTTCGACGAAGAAGCGGAGCAGCTCGTACTCCATGTGGGTGAGGTCGAGGGGCGTTGTTCCCAGCGTGGCTTGATAGGTGAGAAGGTTGAGCTCAAGGTCCTTGAAATGATGAACCTCGTCGTTGCCAGCCGCATGAGTCAGCCGCCGCACCCGCAGATGCAACTCTTCGGCAGAGGCTGGCAGGATCAAGAAATCGGAGACCCCGACCGCGGTCGTGAGCAACGGTGCGTGTTCTCTGGCGGCAATCACGAGGACCGGCAGCAAAGCCTCGCTGCTTTCAATCGCGCGTAACCGCCGCCGGGGCTCCTCGCCGAGGTCAACGACCAGTGCCGAGGCCTCAACCGGCAAGTCGAGGGAGAGATCTTGCACTACCAATGCGCTCAGCTGCTCGAACAGGGCGAGCAACGCCTCTGACGCATCCGGGGCGAATAACGCCACTTGGGTGCGCTCAGAGGATGGGGATGTAGGTTTCGAGCTCGAATCGAGTGACGTGATGCTGATAGCGATCCCACTCCTTGCGCTTGTTTCGAAGGAACCACGAGAAGACATGTTCCCCCAGGGCCTCGGCCATCAACTCCGAGCGCTCCATCCGATCGAGGGCATCGGCCAGCGTCTCGGGCAGCCGGGCGATTCCGGAAGCGGCGCGTTCGGAGGCGGTCAAACGATGGACGTCATCCTGCACCTCGGGCGGGAGCTCGTAACCGTTGCGAATCCCGGCAAGACCCGCGGCCAGCACTGCCGACAGCGCCAGGTAAGGGTTGGCCGACGCGTCGGGCGACCGATACTCGACCCGCACACTCGAAGATTTTCCCTTCTTGGCCAGCGGCACCCGCACCAATGCCGATTGATTGTTGCGGGCCCAGGAGATCCAGATCGGTGCATCGAAACCAGCGACCAGCCGTTTGTAGGAGTTGACCCATTGGTTGGTGACGGCGGTGATCTCGGCGGCGTGGGTGAGAAGCCCGGCCACGAACTGCTGGCCTACTTTCGACAATCCGTTGTCCGAGCCCAGCTCGAAAAAGGCGTTTTTGTCGCCCTCGAACAGCGAGAGGTGGAGGTGCATGCCCGAGCCGTCGAAGTCCTCGAGGGGTTTGGGCATAAACGTTGCGTAGATGCCGTGTTCCATCGCCACTTCTTTCACCGTGAGGCGGAAAGTCATGATGTTGTCGGCCATCGTCAGCGCATCGGTGTAGCGGACGATGATCTCATGCTGGCTCGGTGCCACTTCATGATGGGAGTGCTCAACCGGGATGCCCATCATCTCCAAGGCGTTGATCGTCTTGCGCCGGTACTCCTGAGCATTGTCGAGCGGAGTGAGGTCGAAGTACCCGCCGCGGTCGAGCACCACGGGGTTCGGGCCCGAGTCCTGGAAATAGAAGTACTCGAGCTCGGGGGCGACATAGAACGTGTAGCCGAGGTCGGCCGCCGCTTCGAGGTTGCGCTTGAGCACCCCCCGCGGGTCCCCTTCAAAGGGAGCGCCGTCGGGGGTGACGATGTCACAGAACATCCGCGCGACTTGTTGATCCGGTCGCCAGGGGAGAATGTGAAACGACGAAGGATCGGGGCGGGCGAGCATGTCGGCTTCCTGCACCCGGGCATAACCGTCAATAGCCGACCCGTCGAAGGTCATCCCCTCCTCGAAGGCAACTTCGAGCTCAGTGGGGCTGATCGAAACCGATTTGAGGAAACCCTGCACGTCGGTGAACCAGAGCCAGATAAATCGAATCCCGCGCTCTTCGACCGTCCGGAGGACGTACTCGGCCTGTTTGTTCACTGATCTGAGTCTATGGCCAACGGGTCCGACTCGTCTCGTGGGTCTCGCGCCGAAGCGATTTGGCTGTAAACATCACGAAGGGCGGGAGTCGCAAGATAGAACCGCCCCCTCCGTTCGCCATGAGGTTCGAGCAGCCCAGCTTCGACGAGGTGTTTTAGATCACGGCTGGCCGTGTTCTCGGTAATAGCTTCCAATTCCTCCAGCATCGCTCGATACAAGCCATTGCGAACTCGCAAGCCGAGCGCAGCATCGAATAGGGGGCTTAGCGTTCTCTCGGGCAAGCCCGCTTTGGCGACCAATCGTTCTAACTCCGTCCAGAGCCGCTCGCTCTCTCGCACTCGACGGAGCATCGTCCTTGCCTGACGAACGTGCGCGGTCAGGATGAACCTCACCCACGGCCGAGCGTCGCGCTCGGGTGCCCACCTGCCTGCCCCGACCTGCTGCAGCACCCGGTAATAGTCAGTCGTGTTGCTCGCACGCCCGAGATACTCCTCAACGCTCATGAAAACAGGCGAAAGAACTCCACCGCGGGCGATGACCAGACTCTGTAGGCACCGAGCCATGCGCCCGTTCCCATCCTTGAACGGGTGAATCATGACCAAGTTGAGATGAGCCATCGCCGCCCGAACGATCATCGGAGTGTCGTCAACACGGTTCAAATCGGCCACCAGCTCTGCCATGAGAGCCGGTATGTCGTCGACTTCGGCACCTTCGTAGACAACGAGGCCGGTCTCTTCGTCTCGAACCCAGACGGCTCCTGTGCGCCATCGGCCAGGCCGGTTCTTGAGGTCAAAGCTGGTCATCACAAAGTGGAGGCTTTTGAACAATTGCTCGCTGTAGAGGAAATCTTCATCGCCGGCCAGTTGGAGGACGAAAGTCATAGCGTCTCGGTATCCCTCGAGCGCCAATCGAGTTTCGTCGCCGGCTTGGAGAGGTTCTTCTCCCGCTGCCACCGCGGCCGCATCGTCCAAGTCGGCCTCATAGCCCTCGATGGTGTTCGAGCCCCGCAGGGCGCGAGCGAAAGAGAGTCTGCGGAGTGACCCGACCCAACGCCGTGGCTCGTGAAGCTGAAGCCGCAAACGCTCCTTCAACTCATCGATTTGAGCGAGGGCCTCGAGTTCGGAATCGTCTAGAGCGGGGTTGCTAAACAACATGGATGAAACTCAGATATTATCTTGCGTGGTACAGGATATTACCATGCATAATGCCAGTAAAAAACTGGCATTATGCTCTTCAGAGCCAGCCGCTGTCCTTGAACTTGCGGTAGAGGATGGTGCAAGCGCCCACCATGAGCGCCAGGACGGCCGGGTAGCCCCAGGTCTCATCAATCTCGGGCATGTGAACGAAGTTCATCCCCCAAATTCCCGCCAGCATCGTCGGCACCGCGGCGATCGCCACCCAAGCCGAGATCTTGCGCATGTCGTTGTTCTGGCGAACGCTGACCTGGGTGAGGTTGGCTTCGAGGATGGACGTCAACAGGTCTCGATAGCCACTGATCCGCTCGATCACCCTTACCAAATGGTCATGGGCATCGGCGAAATACCTCTTGAGCTCGGGATTGATGGCGGGGAAGTTCAACCGGCTGAGTCGGGATAAGGGTTCTTCGAGCGGTGCTGTGGCCGAGAGAAACTGGAGCACTTCTCGCTTCAGTTTGTAGATCCGTTCCGTTGGAGTCGAGGAAGAATCGGAGAAGACGGTGCTTTCCAATTCCCTTATGTCCGAATCCAAACCGTCGAGAACATTCGCATAGTCATCCACCACGCGATCGATGATGTGCAGCATCACCGCACTCGGCCCAAGCGCTAGTTCCTCAGGGTCGGCCTCAAGTTGCTTGCGAACCTCGATCAGTTTTGACGCCTCACCATGTCGGACCGCGACTACGAAGCGTTTCTCGACAAAGAGGAGAATCTCGCCGAGCTCGATCACCTCGATCGGGTCGACATAGCGAGCCGGCTTGAGAACCAAGAACAGCGTGTCCTCATATACGTCGAGCTTGGGCCTCTGATGGGCATGAATCGCGTCCTCGACAGCCAGCTCGTGCAGATTGAACTCGTGACGGGTGGCCTCGAATTCCTCTTCCGTCGGCTCATAAAGCCCAATCCAGGCGAAAGTCTCCTTGCTTGCGCATTGCTCGAGCGCAGTTGTCAGCTCGAAGGGCTCGGGCCGGCGGCGGCCATCGGTATAAAGGGCCGCGTCGACGATCACGCAATGGCCTCGCGGTTCTCGGCGTTGCGAGCGAAGGCGCGCACCTGTTTTCCGGCCCTCGCAGCCCCGTAAAGGATGAGCGCGCAAGCGGCCGGAAAGAGGATTTCGTTGACGCCGGTTCCGACCAAGGCCGGGGTTTCGCCTTCGGTCTGGGATGCCATCACCGTCAGAATCATCCCACCGAAGAGAACGCCGAGGAGGAGGCCGAGCCCGGCGAATGCCCAAGCCTTGACACTGGCCCGCTTCAACAAGACGGCAACGAGGGCACCGAGGACGGCGAACTCAACTGCCTTGATGGCTCCAATCGTCCACGTGACGCTTGTGATCTGAGAGGTGGGGGCGTCGAGCATGGTCTGAATTCCCTGCTGAATTCCTTTCGCGACCGCGAACGCGATCGGCGCAAACAGGAACCCGAGCCCACCCATGATTGTTTCGCTGGGGCTGGCCGCCGCGGTTCCCAAGGCGATGCCTCCGCACACCAGCACCGACCAGCTGATGCCTGAGCCGAAATCTGCCATCAGCTCTGCGCCTGGGATCGACCCCCGGGCCACCAGTTTGGCGCCCAGCACCAACAGTTGGACCAGAAAACCGGCGACGATCGCCCACCAAGCCACATAGATCAACCGGCGCGCGATGCTGCCGGGAGGCGGCGGGGGCGGTGGGTTGATTGCAGCTTCGGTCATGGCCCTCGGTCCTCCCGGGAGTCCACTCTATTGAGTGACCTTCTTCGCTTCGCCCGATTGGGCGGTCCGGGGAAGAACCCATTGGTGCGGGCGACGTATTCGTCATAGCCCGGGCGTCTGCGTCCGATGGTCTTCTCGAGCAGGCCGGCGCCGGAGTATTTCATCAGCAACGCCGACATGACTAGTGGGCCGACGATCGTCCACCAGTGGCCGGCGGCCAACGCCACCAAGTAGATCCCCCACCAAACGCAAAAGTCGCCGAAATAGTTGGGATGGCGGGTGTAACGCCACAGACCCTGGTCCATGACCCGGTCCTTCTTGGCGGGATCGGTCTTGAACCTCGCCAGTTGCCAGTCGCCTACAGATTCGAAAAACAGTCCGACGAGGTAAAGAGCAAGTCCAATGACCGGCAGGATCCCGGCGATCGGTGGGCGGCTGATCCCCCACTGCAGGGGCAGCGAGACGATTGTCATCAGAACTCCCTGGAGGTAAAAGACCTTGAACAGGCTGTCGCGCCCGAAGGTCTGTGGGCTCTTCTCCCGCATCTTCTGGTAGCGATAGTCCTCGCCGTGACCAAGGTTGCGCCGGGCGATGTGGATCGACAACCGCGGCCCCCACGCGGTCACCATTCCGAGAAGGATCGTCGACCAAAGCTGGCTATCGGCCAGCCGGAGATATATCGCCCATCCGATCAGGACAAAGCCGAGTCCCCAGGCGATGTCGACGACGGAGGCATCGCCTCTCGCGAGGCTGACCAGCCAAGTGAGCGTCAAGAGGCCAAAAGCAACGACCAGCGTGGTGAGGAGCTCAGCCATCGGCAGTGATAGCCACCGAACCCACCTGCGCCAGCCAATCGTCCATCTCTTGCCAAATCCGGAAGAGCCATTCAGTGCGAGCAGTCCGGCCCTCGGGGATATCGGCGTAGCTGTAGCGCGAGAGGCGAACCTGGACGTGCTTTCCCACCATTCCCCCGGCCCAAATGTTGGAGACATTGGCGAACCCGTCGAGGCCGTGGTGGGCAACCACCACCACATCTGCCCCCGCCGCCTCGATCAAGGCGAGGGTGCCGCCGGGCCGCGGCGAGAGAACGTTGCGCAAGCCGCGCGCCATCTCGAAGAATCGGGGACTGCGGCTCTGCAAGATTTCCAAGGAGCGCTTCTGCTTCTCAGGGGTGAAACGAGTCCCCTCCGGGAAGATGACCACGCCATCGTCTATGTCGAGGTCGCGCGCCAACCGCTTGAGGGCGTCGAGCTCGCGGTCTGAATCCGAACCTCCCCGGTCGACGAAATAGTTGGGCAGCCAGCTACCGGCGATGTCGAGGCTCGGATCGACCAGGAGCTCCTTTTTCAAAACGTATCGGAGCCAGATCCGCTTGGGCCGCGTGAAGAGCTGGAACGGAAGGATGACGTCGACGATGGAGGCGTGGCGGCTGAGGATCACCATCGGGCCCGGCGCCGCAAGATCCTCGTTCGTCACTGTCATCCTCAGTCGAAAGATGGCTTTCGCCGCTCCCCACAAAAAGTTGGCCCAGACCAGTTGCAACCGGTAGGTCCACGCCTCGAGCAGACGTTTCATGAGACCGAACCCTGATCCGATCCACATGAAGATGGAGGCGGTGAGCGCGCCGACCTCGGCCGTCAAGTAGGTCAGGAGATAAGCGAGCATCCTCCACGCCATGGCCGGTGTGCCGCGCACCGCCCGCACTGCATCGACCGCCAAAGCCACGACGAAGAGGAGAGGGCTGAGCGCGACCGCCACGATCCAGAACAACACCACGAGCGGAACCGTCACCAGTCGTCGCAAATATCGAGGCAGATCCTCCATCACCCCATTCTGGCGTAAAAAAACCCGTGATTAAGGGCGCCAAGTTACGCAAGAATGGATTTGATGGCATCGATCATTTCGGGAACGGGCATGGCGGTCCCAGAGCGCGTGATAACCAATGACGATCTGTCCCAGATCATGGACACCACCGA